>JASHUH010000398.1 GCA_030040115.1 Acidobacteriaceae bacterium
GGCGGCCAGTTCCGGCCGGTTGCCCCTGGTGAACTGCTCGATGGAGTCATGACGCTGCTTGATCATGGAGGCCAGCGTCTGCTCGCTCTCGGCCTGCGACAGCGGCGCGCGGTTCTCGATGGCTTTATTTTTGAGCGCGGTCTTGATCAGGCGCAGCGTCCCGGTGCGCTCCGGGTCGCGGGCCTTCATGGCGGTGACAATCTGCTGGCTGATGAGAGCTTCGAGCGCGCCTGCTTCGGTCATGCGATTTCCCTTCCCTGAACCCTTCATTTTAGTCGGGGTGGCGGCCTGCGCGCTTTGGCGTCGAGCGCTAACTCATTGACTCCGCTACAGTTAAGCCGCTGAATATTTTCGGTTCGACACAAACGAATGGCGAAAGGCGCGGAAACTTTCTCGTCCCTTTCGCATTAAATAAGGTGTGAGGTGTAAAAAGATGAGGTCAACAGGGTCAAGAGTGAAATCGACGAGGCGAGCCTGGCGGTTCGCGGTTGCGCTGCTCGGCGCCGCGGCTCTTTGCGTGTGCGTGCCGGCTTTCGGCGCGGACGTGCCGACTCTGGGGACGAACAACGCTCAGCCGACGGCCCCAGGCACGTTGAACTACATCCAGGGAACAGTCCTGCTGGATGGCAATCAGATGAACAAGGCGAATGTCGGAAGCACCGAGCTCACACCGGGGCAGGCGCTGCGGACACGGACGGGCAGAGCCGAGGTGCTGCTCGATCCCGGCGTCTACCTGCGGCTGAATGACCACAGCGAAGTGAGGATGCTGTCGTCGGGGCTCACGCCCAGCCAGGTTGAGGTGGAGCGTGGCGAAATCGGCATCGAAGTGGACGAACTTCACAAGGAGAACGTGCTGCTGGTGAACGACAATGGCGTGATGACGCAGCTCGTCAAGACCGGGTATTACGAGTTCAACGCCAACAGCCCGATGGTGAAGGTGTTCTCGGGTCAGGCCGAGGTCCAGATCAAAAACGGCTCATGGAAGCAGGTAAGTGCGCGGAATGAAATGCCGCTGATGGACGTGGCCCATGCCAAACCCAGGGGATTTCAGCCCAACCCGACCGAAGATACGTTGATGGACTGGAGCAAGCTGCGCTCGCAATATCTGGCGGAAGCCAATCGCCAGAACAACCCGTACTACTATGGCTACGGCCCGGGCTGGGGTCCATGGTACGGCGGCCCGTTCGGCTGGGGTTGGGGCGGCCCTGGTTGGAATTGGGGCTGGGGCGGCTGGGGCTGGTAACCCGGTTCTGCACCGCTACGGTTTCGAACCATAAGGAATGAGCCGACGGCAAGAAATATAGACTATGGACCCAAGAGCCCTGAAGGAACGAAACGGTTCCTTCAGGGCTTTTGTTTGCTCGCCGCTCTGGGCTGGGTTTTGCGGCGGCCGCCAAGGCCTGTTGCCGCGGATTTGCGAAACCAGGAGGTTCGATCGGGATCGGAGCCGCGGATCAGAGCCTGCGATCTTATATTCTGGGGCTGGTTTGAGGCTGGCCAAAGCTCCATGCGGTCCGCAACGCAATTTCTGCTTTCGGCTCTTGCACCGGCGCAATTTCCCCAGGCGAGGTTGCCGGAGATTGCGTTTCTGGGCCGCTCGAATGTGGGCAAGTCGAGCCTGTTGAACGCCCTGGTGGGCGCGAAGGCGGCGAAAGTTTCTTCGACGCCAGGACGCACGCGGGCGATCAATTTTTTCCTGGTCTTGGACGAGAGCACGAGGCGGAGATGCATCTTCGCCGACCTGCCCGGCTACGGGTACGCGAAAATCTCAAAGTCGATTTCGGCCCAGTGGCCCCAGTTCGTCGAGCCGTATTTGGCCGGGCGGGAGACGCTGGCGCTGTGCGTTTGCCTTGTGGACGCAAACGTTCCGCCGCGCCCGACCGACGCGCAGTTGCTGGAGTGGCTGAGCGCGGCCGGACGGCGCTTTCTGGCGGTGGCCACCAAAGTCGACCGCCTGAGCGGAAACGAACGCGCCAGGAACCTGGCGGCGCTCAAAAAGGGGCTGGCGCTGGACGAGATTCTGCCCGTTTCGGCAAAGACCGGCTACGGCCTGAAAGAACTGTGGGCGCGGATTGAAGCAGCGGCCACCAGCCGGGGATCATCCCGCAGGTAAACGGGGAAATCAGTGGTCTCCCGGGTCCCAAAAGCGGCGCCCTGGGGCGCCTGCGGGGTGATTTGTCGCCGCAATGAAACGCTCGATTCCTTATCCTCACTATTCCCCTGTACGCCACAACCAACTGGTTTGATCCAGACCAGAAAGCTTGGCGATGGACGGCTCGGAACGCGGTGGGCATTCGACCTGCGTCGCGCGCGGGGGTGTGCGCCTATGCTGCGCGGGCCGTCACGGGAAAAGTGAGGAAATCGTATGAACGCTCCCCAAGGGACACCCGTCCCCCCTTCTCCACAACCGGCGCTGGAACTGATCTCCCTCGCCAAGATGTCGCCCGAACAGGCGCGGCAGAATTTGCGCGCGCTTTTGCTCGCCAACCCCAACTATTTTGGCAACATTACCGGTAGCTCGTTCAAAGCCGTCCTGAACATTGAGGGAAACACCGATTACGAGAGCATTGGATGCGTGGGTTACAACCCGCAGCTGCAACAGCTCCGAGCCACCATCGGCATCAAGCAAACCAGCGGCTATTCCGGAGGAGTGTGCACCAGCGGCTCCGAGGAGTACGTGCGGTTTTATTTGTCGTATGACGGCGGTTCGACTTGGCAGGACCAGGGATTGCGCGCGGTGAACGTGTTCGACGTCCCGGGGCCCAAGCCGCTGGATTTCGCGGTGAATCTGCCCATCAGCCCCGCCGAGGAATTTTGTTTCACGCAGAACCTGCCCACGGTGCGCGCCATTCTGTCATGGAACACGCCGCCGCCTCCGGCTACGCCGGGCTGGACGCCGGTGTGGGGCAATGTGGTCGATGCGCGCATACAGATTGAGGGCTTCGAAATCATCATTTTGGGCACGCTGCTGGCCGACGCCAAGGTGCAGTTGCCCGAGGAAATGGCGCAGGCGATCGATTTGAATCAGCCGGTTCACGCGGCGGCTCCGCAGCCGATGAGCGCGACGGATCTGCATCAGTTGTACAGCAGCACGAAGGTAGCGCCACAGCGCTATCTTTCGGGCCTGCTGGCGGCGGCTACCGGGGCCTCGGTCTTTGCGAGCAAACTGCCGTCGCCGGCGGCCGCGGTTTCCGCGACGGCCGCGGTTTCCGCGACGGCCGCGGTTTCCGCGACGGCCAAGGCGGCTCCGGCGTCGTCGTTCGGCGGGATTACGGATATCGATTTGAACTCCGTGGTGGAAGCGTGGCTGAACACCAACGGCGACACCAGCTATGAACAGATGGAATGCGTGGGCCTGGACCCAAACGCCAGCCAGTTAGCCGGCGTCCTCGAAATCAAGCAGGGCAGCGGCTATGGCGGAGGACCGTGCACGGCTGGAAGCACAGAGTTTGTGGCGTTCTGGGTGGATTGGGGTTCGGGTTGGGAGTACGCAGGCACAACGTCAGTCGGCGTACATGACTTCAGCTCGATCCCGGCGGGCGGATTGCAGTACAACGTCTTTCTGCCCGTGAATCTGCTCGCGCATCAACAGCCGTGCGCAAAAGGCGCGCAGACGGCCAAAGTGCGCGCGGTGCTCTCATGGAATACGCCGCCATCGACTACCGATCCCAACGCCCCCGTGGTTTGGGGCAACAGCATCGACGGATTGGTCCTGATACCGCCTGGCCAGGCCATTGGCGAGGGCCAGCAGGTTCCGTTCCTGAGCGCCGTGGGAGATGTAGACACGACGCTGATTGGCGGCGACGGCCGGATTACCAGCGCCACGACCATCACCACCGGAGCCTATTACGCCGACGCGCCTTTTGGCGGAAGAATCACGCTGGCGGGGCAAATCTCAAACCCGGCGCCCGGCATGCTGTATCGCATTATGAAGGCTCCGCACGGCTCATCGGCGTTTACCCCCGTGGTCAACGAGCCCGCCGGACTGACGCTGACCCTGAACGTGTTCAGCGGCGGGGTGTGGACGGAGAGCGAGCAGACCTTCCACGCCAATGCGGATGGCTATTACCCGTACCAGGACTACTCGCCGGATCACACCGTGGTGGGGCATCTTCTGGGGGTCTGGTACTCCACGGTGGCCGACACCGGCTACGCTTATGACCTGCGCGTCGATTTGTACAATGCGCCGAATCCCGACATCGAGAGCAACGTGGTGACGGTGCTGGTGAACAACGCAACGCCGGTGGCCACGCTGACGCCAACCTTTGGCGAATGCGGAAAAGTGGCCCCGGGCGACACGATCACGGGCACGTTCACGGCGACGGCCACCGATTTTGGCTCCTTCGGGTTCACCATCCTGCCTCCAGGGCCCGCGAACGGCGTACTGCCGACGCCGGCTTCCGGAGTCTCGAACGAACTCGGCGGGACGATTGCCGATCCGGGCGTGAGCAGCGAAGCATTCACGCTCAACACCACGGGCATGGATCCTTGCGGCTACTCCCTGACTCTCGGGGTGTGGGACCGCACCAACGTCAACAGCGGCGAAACCAGCAATTACAACCAGGCGTCGGCCGGCTTCTGCCTGCAAACGGGAAGCTAACCGGCTTCCCCCAAAAAGAGCGGATGGAGTTCCTTGTTCCCCCTTTTCCCCCAAGGGACTCTGTCCGCGCCACCGAACCGCTGGACGGAGCGCGATGGACGGCTACGGCCCCATAGGACGATTCGTTCTTTCCGCGCTCGCGGTCTGGCGGGTGACTCACCTCCTTGCCGAGGAGGACGGCCCATGGAACATGGTGGCGCGTATGCGTGGAGCACTGGGCGACGGCTTTTGGGGGCGTTTGATGGACTGTTTTTATTGTCTTAGCCTTTGGTTCTCTCTGCCCATTTCCATCTGGCTGGCAAGCGGCTGGATGGGAATGCTTCTCCACTGGCAGGCCCTTTCAGGCGCGGCCTGCCTGCTGGAGAAGGCGACCAACCGGACAAACAGCGAAACCGGATCTCAAAGCATTGCCGCAGCGCCCATTGCGGCTCTTCAGATTGAAGATGACCAAGGAGACGCGCCATGTGTTGTGGTCAAAAGAGAAGCGCGATGAAGGCCAACGGCGTTCCCGGCTCAAAGGCGGTGAAGCTGCTTTACCAGGGGCGACAGCCGATTAGCGTGCGGGGCTCGGTGACGGGCCAGGTTTACCAGTTTGCGGCGCGCTACTCGGCGCAATGGGTGGACCCCTTGGACGCAACCGCCATGACGCAAATGAGGTTATTCAAACAAATCCCATGGCGATAGATCACCCATCCCCTTACCGGCGACGCGGCGACGGCGAACCGCGGAAACGTCCACCGGCCTGCGGATACACGCACGGATTTTCGCCGCGCAACCCGATGGTATACTTGCGTCCTGGTGAAACTGCGGGGCGCATTTTGCAATTCCAAGCGTTTGATGCGAATTACATCGAGAGCCTCTGTGCCGGAGATCTTCGCACGCAGGAGCACTTTGCCAGCTACTTTACGGAGTTGCTGCATCTCAAGCTTCGCTCGCGACTCAAGTCTCCGCAAGCCATCGAGGACGTGCGTCAGGAGACCTTCGTGCGCGTCTTGGCGTCGCTGCGGAAAGAGGGGGCGATCCAACGGCCGGAGCGCCTGGGCGCATTCGTCAATGCGGTTTGCAACAACGTTCTGTTCGAGCATTATCGCGCGTCTTCGCGCAGCCAGTCACTGGACGACGAAGGCCAGCCGGAGTTGCCGGCGGCCGACGCGGATATTTTGGCCGCTCTGACCACCAGGCAATTGCAGAGCAAAATCCGGGAGACTCTGCTGAGCCTGCCCAGCCGGGACCGGGACCTGCTGCAAGCCGTGTTTCTGGATGAACGGGACCGGGACGAGGTTTGCCGCGAGTTTGGCGTCGATCGGGAATACCTGCGCGTCCTGCTGTTCCGGGCCAAACAGGAGTTCAAGAACGAATATCTGAAAAGGCTGGGCGCATATGCGGGAAGGAGTTGAAACGCCTGGGCGAGCAAATTCACCATTTCAATGGGTGCGACCACCGGGGACAGAAGCCATGAATCATAACGAAGCCAAAGAGCAAATGGCGGTGGAACGGTACCTCTTGGACGAGCTCACGCCGGAACTCCGCGAAGCCTTTGAAGAACACT
>JASHUH010000399.1 GCA_030040115.1 Acidobacteriaceae bacterium
GGACTTTGAGGAGGACGAGTATCCGGTAGAGACCACGCTCCGGGGGACGGGCTTGTTCGCTGGTGCCCCCGAACCTCGTGTGATCGAGAAGAGAGTGGTCGTAAATCGCGCTACAAGTAAGTCGCCGCGTCTGCTAATCCCCTTGAAGGACGAGCCCACTTTCATAAAGGTGACGAGTCGGCAGCCAATCAAAATCATGGCTGGAGGACCGGGTGTTCATATCAAGCTACGTTGGGACGGAAAGGATGAGTTGTTGGCTGGCACTCCTCCCGAATGGACAATACACGTGATCTGCGAAGCGCCTACGGTCGAACCGCCCTTCTTTGTAACGCGGCCGACGGATGGACGTTTCGAAATGCTGATCCAAGCTTCCGCAGGTTTAAAACCGGGCGAACAGCTCAAGTTCGACATTGAGGCGGTCGGCCCGATAAAGACCCTTTCCACGGCATTCCTAGCGGACGTCATCGAACCGCCAACTCCACGGAAGATTCAGTCCAAGGTGCTCGGCGGTGGGCAGAGGCGTCCCCCTTACGATCTTCGGTACGTGAAGAAGCCGGATTGGGCGGACGAAACGTGCTGGGGCCGAACATGGACCGGGGAAGACCCTGGCTCGTTTGAGCCGCCGAGTTTGAAGTCACCGTTGACCATCTTCATCAACCAGGACATGGATCTGCTTTCAGGGTATCGAGAGATGCTTATTGCTAAAAAGAACGCTGAGACGACGATTCAACAAAGGATCAATAAATACACCGCCCACGTCGCTTTCCATCTATTTCAGATGTCTGAGCGCCAAAGGCAAGCCAAACAGCAAACCGATGAGCAACTCGGCGAAGCGCCCACTGAAGAGCAAATGCGTGAAGAGATCCAGCGCGTTTCGCGTACGCTGTTGAAACTCATGGAGGTGTCGCAATGACCCAAACTGGCCGAGAGTCAATGTGAAAGCATGAGGCTACGTTTCACAGGTAGGTATCCAGCCGCATTTGCTCCCCACCCCACGGACGAACTCCTCACCATGCGTTTGCTGGAGCGTCCTGAGATTGCGATCTGACATTCGTTCCTACTCTTGATAACTCCGCCCGTCGCAGTTGCCACCTGCTCCATGCACGAGACCGACATCCTTTAGGGCAAGAGGGATGAAGACCTTGCTATTGGCCTTCATCCCCGATTCGCCGGTTTCAGCCCCAAAGTCCTTAAGTTCAGAGTTATGGGGTCTCAACTTCAGCCTTTTTGCTCAAAACTTCAGGCTTTTGCGTTAACCCACAGCTCCAGTAAAAGTACGTAAAAGTAGTCAACTGCATCCGCTGGTGCTGCCGCAGCTCATGCAGCGGTAGCAGGAGCCGTTGCGAACCATGATGGCGCCGCAGGTGGGACAGCTTGGGGCGTCGCCCATCTCGTACATGCTGCGCATGGCTTCGGCGGCGTGATACACGCCGCGGTCCTGCAGCGTGGGGCCATGCGTGGTCTTGGCGCTGGCTTCCGGCGACTTCCAGGGCTGCGATTCGGGCGCGATGCCGCCGCCGCTGCCGGTTCCGGCTCGGCCCGCGCCCGCCGCGCCCGAGTCTCCGCCCGCCAGGTTCGACCCGCTGCTTGCCGCGCGGCCGCTCGTGCTCACCTGGTTCAAGCGCTTGGCCACTTCCGCAGCCAGGCGCGCCAGTTGCCGCGGTGAGGAAACCGGTTCTTCGTCACCATCCGGGTCGGCGAGCAGCGTGGGCGCGGCGGGCAATTGCGGGGCCTGGGGCGCAAGACCGGCAAAGAGCGTCAACTGCTCGCCCGAAAGAAAGCGCAGATTGAGCCAGCGGAAGATGTAGTCCATCAGGCTTTTGGCATAGCCGATCTGCTCATTGCCGGTCCAGCCGGAGGGTTCGAAGCGGGTGTGCGCGAACTTCTCGCACAGCACTCTGAGCTGAACGCCATGCTGCAGGGCCAGCGAAACCGAAGTGGCGAAGGCGTCCATCAATCCCGAAACCGTCGAGCCTTCCTTGGCCATCTTGATGAACAGTTCGCCGGGCTGGCCGCTGGGATACAGGCCGACCGTGATGTAGCCCTCGTGCCCCGCGATGGAAAACTTATGCGTGATCGAGGCGCGCTCTTCGGGCAAGCGATGGCGCACCGCGCGCGGAGGTCCGTTGAGGTCCTGCGGTTCTTCGGCGGGGATGCGCGGCGCCGGCGTGGCCGTGAGCACCGGAATGGCGACGGCTTTGGCGATTTCCTCGAGCGCGTTCTGGAAGGCTTGCGCCGCGGCCAGCATCTGCCTGGCCGGAACTTCAACCTTCTCGCCGCTCTTGGCTTCGAGAGCGAGCAGATCGGCCTCCGCAGGGGCCTGCGCAGCGGCCAGATGCGCGAGCACGCGGCCGCCCGCCTGGTCGAGCGCCGAAGGTTCCTTCTTTCCACCCACCGTGATGTTCAGGCTCGTATTCAAGGGCTGCGTGCCTTTAGAGCCGTCGCGATAAATGGCGATCGCCTTGATGCCCTGGCGCCAACCTTCGGCGTAGGCTTCGGCGATGTCATCAACGCTGGCCTCATGGGGCAGATTCACGGTTTTGGAGATGGCGCCGGAAAGAAACGGCTGCGCCGCGGCCATCATCTTGATGTGGCCCATGTAATGAATCGAGCGCGTTCCCTTGGCCGGCTTAAAGCTGCAGTCGAAGACGGTCAGGTGCTCCGGCTTAATCCCCGGCGCGCCTTCGATGGTTCCCGTTGCGTCGATGTAGCTGACAATCGCGTTCACTTCGTCGGAGGAATAGCCCAATTTGAACAGCGCGGCCGGAACCGTGTTGTTGACGATCTTGATCATGCCGCCGCCCACCAGCTTCTTGTACTTCACCAGCGCCAAATCGGGCTCGATGCCGGTGGTGTCGCAATCCATCATGAAGCCGATCGTGCCCGTCGGGGCCAGCACCGTGGTTTGCGAGTTGCGATACCCGTGGCGCTCGCCGTAAAACAGCGCCATATCCCAAGAGTCGCGGCTGGCTTCAATTAAGGCGTCAAGCTGTGGAACCGTGAACGGCTCGCCGCTGTGGCGCGACTTGCCGATGTTGTTCACCTCCGCGCGATGCATGCGGATCACGTCGAGGAAGGGTTCGCGATTGACATAAAAGCCGGGGCAGGTGCCGCCTCGGCGCGCGGAGTCGCCCGCGGTCTGCGCGGTCAGCGGCGTGGCCGAGGCCAGCGGCCGGCATTGCGCGGCGATGATCGCCGACTGCAGGTAGGCTTGCCCGGTCATGATCGCCGTCATGGCCGCAGCCAGGTCGCGGCCGGCGGCCGAGTCATAGGGCAGGCCGAAGGCCATCAGCAGCGCGCCCAGGTTCGCATAGCCCAGGCCCAGCGGCCGGTAATCGTGCGAGTTGCGCGCAATTGACTCGGTGGGGTAACCGGAGTTGTCCACCAGGATCTCCATCGCCGTGATCATCACCGAAATGGCGTGGCGATACGCGGGAATATCGAATGTCCCCGCGGGCGTAACGAACTTGAGCAGGTTGAAGCTGGCCAGGTTGCACGCCGAATTATCCAGGAACATGTACTCCGAGCAGGGATTCGAGGCATTGATCCGCGCCGTATTCTTGCTCGTGTGCCAGCGGTTGATGGTGGTGTCGAATTGCATGCCGGGGTCGCCGCACAGCCACGTCGCTTCCGCGATCTTATGCATGATCTCGCGGGCCTTGTAGGTCCTGATCGGCTGATGGTCGCGCACCGTGTAGGTGGTGAAATCGCCATCCGACTCGTAGGCGCGCATGAACTCGTCGGAAACGCGGACAGAATTATTCGCGTTCTGGAAAAAGATCGACGAGTAGGCTTCCGAATCCGGCCCCGAGCCATCGTAGCCGGCGCGGATCAGCGTGAAAGCCTTGGCTTCTTCCTTGGCCTTGCATTCGATGAACTCGAGAATGTCAGGGTGGTCAACGTTCAGGATCACCATCTTGGCGGCGCGCCGCGTCTTGCCGCCGGACTTAATGACACCCGCAAACGCGTCAAAGCCGCGCATGAAGCTCAACGGACCCGAGGCCTGGCCGCCGCCCGAAAGGTGCTCCATCGAGCCGCGAATCGAGGACAGATTCGTTCCCGTACCCGATCCCCACTTGAACAGCATCCCCTCGGTTTTGGCCAGCGTGAGGATGGAGTCCAGCGAGTCGTCCACGGCGTTGATGAAGCAGGCCGAGCACTGCGGATTGTGATAACCGGTGGCCGAGTACTTCACCCCGCCTGTGGCCGCGTCCCAGTGCCAGTTCAGGCCATCGGCTTCCGGCTCCAGCCGGTCGCAGCCTACATTGAACCACACCGGGGAATTGAAAGCGGCTCTCTGTGTCAGCAGCATCGCGGCCAGCTCGTCGTGGAAGATCTGGGCGTCGGTGATGGACGCAAAGTATCCGCCGGCCATGCCCCAATCCCGCACCGTCTCCGCCACGCGCGCCACCAGTTGCCGAACCCCGGTTTCGCGTTCCGGCGTGCCCAACCGGCCGTGGAGGTACTTCGAGGCCACAATATTGGTTGCGGTCATCGACCAGTCGGCCGGAACCTCGACATTCTTCTGCTCGAAGATGGTGTTGCCCTTCGTATCGGTGATGGCGGCAGTGCGCCGCTCCCATGGGAGCTCGTCGTAAGGCGAAACACCCTCCCTCGAGAAACGGCGGGTAAAGATCAGCCCGCCGGGAGCATGCATGCCGTGAAATGCGGTGGTAGAAGCTTGAAAATGGGTCTCGCTCATGGAATCCTCTCGATCGGCAAATTCAGTAAAACCACCCTCCGCGCGGCGCGTGCCGGCCGGGAAGAAGGGCGTGTCGTCTCGAACAACCAACGGGAACTGGGATCGTAAAATGCCGCGAATCGATGAACCTTCAGCGGCCCTTCGGCGTGTCCTTGCGCCGGTCATTCCTAACAGTCCGTAGTAGAGCAGTTTCCAGGTCAATTGCCGTCTCCAACCACCCCCAATGAACACCTAACCCTTGGGTAAACGCTCCTCTGGAAGCAGTCGCTGCGGGTTTTGCCAGTGTGAAACTGCTGTTAAAGCCGCAGATGAAAAAATACCGCTGTCTGTGGTGGATGTCAACAGTTCACCCCTATATATTGTATTTTGTTCTCACTTTGGACGCCTAATTCGGGAATTGCGGGGCTTTTCCCTGTGGAAAGCTGGGGTAGAACGACCGGGCGCCGCATGGCCAATGCGAGAGCAACTGACAAAGCTCTCCAGGGACGGCGAATCGCAGTCACGCTTTTAAGGCTAGACTCGCCTTGCCGGCGGGTTCAAGGCGCGGAACGGTGCGGATGTGTGGAGAAACCGGGGCGAAACGCGCGCAGCACTTCGCTGGCGTTGGCGTACAGCCCGCTCTCCACGCGCGCGCCAGGAGTACGCGGCCAGTCGCGGTCGAGGGCATGACTCCTTTCGCATCCCGTCCCGAAGCTGCCGGGTAAACGGGCGGTGAAGCTGCAGCCGAACACCTGACTACCTCAAGAAACAGTAGCCGATCCCGTACGCCAAGGCGGCCTGGCCCCACGGGGCCGCTAGCGTGGCATGATGGATCATGGAGGGTCTGGAATGACCACCGACGAACGGCTTGACCGGCTCACCGAGCGCCATGAGGCGCTCACGATGACCATCGAGCTGCAGAACCGCCAATGGGAAGACCGCTTCCGGCAATGGGAGGAGCGTTTCAACCGGTCCGAAGACCGCTTCAACAGGCTGCTTTCGGTTGTCGAGCGAATGCAGCAGAGCGTTGAGGATCTCGTGGAGGTGGCGCAGAACCACGAGC
>JASHUH010000400.1 GCA_030040115.1 Acidobacteriaceae bacterium
TCAATCCGCAGCGTCGTCGGTCCCGTAGCCGCTTCCACGTCCACCCCGGCGAGCGCGAACCATCCGTGTCTGCCGCTGGCGCGGAAAAACTCCAGTTTCCTTCCCATCCACTCGCCATCGAGGATGGCCTTGGCGGGCGCGTCCACATGAATCAACTCCGGCGATCCCGCTTCCACCGTCGCCGGAGTCAGCGTTACCTCGTTGGCTGAACTCTGCGCGTCCATCGGCGCCCAGCAGACCGCCCCTATCAAAACTAAGGTCGTAAACGCAAATCGCGGGATGCACGCGCCGCTCATGCATTCAGCATAGCGGGCCGCATCCCGCGTTCGTGTATCGCCAGAGTATCCGGCGCTGCGAGAACCCGTACCGGCTCTATCGCGAGTCCACCGGCTGCAAAATCGGCGTGATCGATCCCGGGTTGTCCCCTTTGGTCGGATCCACGCGAAAATCCCACACCGTCGAGCTGATGTCGGTCGGCGACAGAATCTCCACCACTGCGTATTCGCCCCCCATCTCCAGCTTCTGCTCCGGCTGGATGCGCAGCCAGTGCTTGCCCGGCAACTCATCCGCCTTGGCGGGGATCACGTTCTCGCTCTGCGTCACTTTGCCGCTCGCGCTCACATGAATGGCCCCCACCAGCCGCACCGCGTTGCGCTCATCCAGCTTTACAATAGCGAAATTCGACTGCGCCGAATGCGCTCCTTGATTCGTATCGTTGGGCGGGATGTTCGGAACCTTCACCGTGATGGCCTGCGAAATCGGCGTCACGTGGTCGTCCGGGTTTGCCACCGAGAGATAAATTGCCGGGTCGTTCACATGCAGATCGACTTTCGCGTGCGCGCCTTCAATCTCCAGTCCCGCCGTCCGCCCGGCCATCGGATTCAGCACCGCGATCCCGTGCCGCGTGCGTGCGTTCAGGTTCAAATCCTTGGGCGTCAGCTCCACCAGTTCCGGTATGCCGTGGTAGGTGTCCAGCACAAAGACGCCGTCCTGGTTCGGCAGCTCCAGGCCCGTAGCCACCTCCGGCATCAGCGCCTTCTGCTCATCGCGCGCCGCCAATTCTTCCTTGTCCACTTCCTCGGCTTCCTTCATCCCCGGCGACGCGTCATCCGCGCCCACCGTCGCGTGTTCCGCTTCCCATTTGCGTGTTGCGTCCCAGTCCACCAGGCTTGCCGGCAGCTCTTCCCAGTCGCCCCGCTCCTGGGAAAAGTAGCGCACCCGCTCGCCCAGAATCTGATACTCGCGCACCACCTGGTAGCTGCCGTCTTTCAAAATCAGGCGATGGTTCTGGTTCAGACTCGTCGTGTCCGGCTTGAGCGCAGACGGTTGATCGTTCTGTCCCGCCGTTCCTCCCGCCGGCGCATTCTGGCTCGATTGCTCTTGCGCCGGGGCATTTTGGCTCGTCTGCCCCATCCCAGCCGCGGTAGCCGCCAGCAGGGCAACCGCTAGCAACCCCTCAACTCGCCGCCCGTGGACAATAGGAGGCATCGCCATCCGCCCCATCTGCATCCCGAATCCGGAATCGCCGTTACGCCAAAACACGAGCACCCACACCCCGGCTGCAACTTTCCCTATCCTATAGACGTCTATAATGAATTACGGTTGTGCTGTCCCTGTTCGTAAGAGACGATCTTGGCAGGACTGAGCTCACGTTATCGCCGTAGCTTCCGCCTCCGGCCGATCCAGCCAACGGCCGTCATGGTCGTCTGTCTCGTCCTCATGGCCCTCCTGGCCGTGGTCCAGGTTGCCCATTTCCACGCCAACGCCAGCGACGCCGATCATTGCGCTCTTTGCATCGCCATGCACTCCGCGGCGCCGGTTGGCGTCACCGCCGCCATCATCGTCCTGGTGCAGGTCGGTGTTCCCGCGCCCGTCTATCAGGCGCGCGCCCTCATCCGCTATTGGCATCCCAAGCTTTTTACGCGACCTCCTCCCGCGGATCTTTAGGCGTTTTCCCCGAATGTTTCTGTTCAGCCCTGCGCGTCTCGTTCCACTGCGTTCATGCCGAGGCGCATTTCAGGGTTGACAGATCGGCGAAAGCAGCCCCCCATGCCAAAGTACGAGGACGCCGCAACGCTTCTAGCCGGCAGCCTTTATTTTCCGCATTGATCTGCCGTTTTCTTGAGGAGAGTTCGCCATGACGTTTCACCGCGGCGCAATGGCGCGCCTGGTTCCGCTTTTCTTCCTGGCTCTCGCATTGCCAAGCCTCCATGCGCAGGCCGCTAATGCCGGAAACATCCACGGCACGGTTACCGACCCCTCCGGAGCGGTCGTGGCCGGAGCCACTGTTCATCTCTTCAATACGGTCAGCGGCCTCAGCCGCACCACCACCACCGACTCAACCGGCGGGTTCAATTTCTCGAACGTTCCCTTCAACCCTTACCAGATCGAAGTCGCTGCCAAAGGGTTTGCTCCGTTTACCCAGAGCACCTCGATCGACTCGGTCGTGGGCGCCGAGGTCGATATCCACCTGAACCTGGCCGGAACCAATCAGACCGTCACCGTGCAAGCCCAAGGCCCGCTGGTCGAAGACACCTCCACCTATCACACCGACATCGATCGCGACCTGTTTACCACCGTGCCGCTCGAAAGCCAGTCGTCCACCCTCAGCTCCCTGGTGACTGAAACCACCCCCGGCGTCGCCGCCGACTCCAACGGGCTCTTCCACGGCCTCGGCGATCACGCCTCCAATTCCTTCTCCATCGATGGCGAACCCATCACCGACCAGCAGAGCAAGGTCTTCTCCAACCAGCTTCCCGAAAACGCCGTGCAATCCATGGAGGTCATCGAAGGCGCGCCGCCCGCCCAGTACGGCGATAAGACCAGCCTCGTGATCGTGGTCACCACCCGTTCCGGCCTGGGCGTCACAAAACCCACGGGTGACGTCTACAGTTCCTACGGCGCTTTCGGGTCAGCCACCGCTGGCTTCGACTTTTCCTATGGCGGGCAGAAATGGGGCAACTTCATCGAGATGGACGGCCTCAACACCGGCCGCTTCCTCGACCCGCCCGAGTTCTCCGTCTTCCACGACAAGGGAAATGAGGAAAACCTCTTCGATCGCGTGGATTACAACTTCACCAGCGCCGATTCCATTCATCTCGATTTCAATTACAGCCGCTCCTGGTTCCAGACTCCCAACGCCTACCAGAATCTCAACGTCATTGACGTGATCGACGGCACAGGCGCCAGCACTGTCCCCACCTTCGGCATCGTCGGCAACACCGATCAGCGCTCCAAAATCGGCACGTTTGACATCGCGCCCACCTATACCCGCATCATCAACGCCAACGCGGTGCTCAACTGGACTTTCTGGACGCGCCGGGACGATTACAATTACTATCCCAGCGGCAATCCCTTTGCCGATCTCGGTCCCAGCAACCTGCAAACCTCCTCGATTTCACAGTTCCGCACCCTCACCAACGCCGGCAGCCACGTGGACTTAACTTACGTGCGCGGCATTCAGAACCTCCTCGCCGGCGCGCAATACGAGCAGACCTTCCTGCGCGAGCACGACGGTCTCGGCATCGTCGAGAACACCTATAACTCGCCCTGCATGGATGCGGGCGGTAATCCCTTGCCCGGCTACGCGGATCCCTCCGGGTGCGACGGCGTCACCTCCTTCGCCAACCCCAACTATCTCCCCGTCCTCGCGCCCTACGACCTCACCCGCGGCGGCTCAAGCTACGCCTTCTTCGGCCATACCGACATCAAGGAGCTGGCGTTTTACATTGAGGACAAAGTCAAAATTGGCCAATGGAATCTGAATCTCGGCATTCGCGGCGACAAGTACAACGGGCTGGCCAGAATGGGCCAGGCCGAGCCACGCGTCGGCGCGGCTTACAATGTGAAACCCACCAATACCGTCTTAAGCGTCTCCTACGCGCGCACCCTCGAAACCCCTTTCAATGAAAATCTGGTGCTTTCCAGTGAAGGCTGCGCCGACTCCGTGCTTGCCCCGCTTCTCTCCTGCACTCCGGGCGTCAGCGGAATCCTGCAACCCGGCTTCCGCAACGAATTCCATGCCAGCATCCAGCAGGGCTTCGGCAAGCATCTCGTCGCCAGCGGCGAGTACATCTGGAAGTACACCCACAACGCCTTTGACTTCAGTGTGCTGGGCAACACTCCCATCACCTTTCCCATTGACTGGCATAACTCGAAAATCCCCGGCTACGCGCTTCATCTCGATGTCCCCGTCACCCACAATTTCAGCGCCTACCTCGACGCCTCCTCGGTGGCCGCGCGCTTCTTTCCCCCCCAGGTCGCCGGCGCCGGCGCCACCGTGGGCCAGCCCGGTCTACCCTTCCGCATCGACCACGACGAAAAGTTCAACGAGAACACGCACGTCCAATACACGCTACCTGGCGCCTTGCCCGGCGGCAAATTCCTGGGCGGCATCTGGGGCGGCTTGAACTGGCGCTTCGATAGCGGCATGGTGGCCGGTTCCACGCCCTGTTATACCCCCGCCTCCGTCAATCCCAACACGCCCTGCGCCAATAGCACCGTAACCTTGCCCAACGGTCAGCCTGGCATTGCCATGGTCGATAACAACATTCCCGCCGGAACCAATCCCGTCACCGGCGCCCCCGTGGCCCTTTCCTTAACGAGCACCTCCACCACGGCCGTAGCGGACGAAGAATTTCAGGCCGGTCTCGCCTGCAACGGAGTCAAGGCCACACCCTTCAGCGCTCTGCCCGCCGTTTGCCCCGCCAACGAGCTCAGCTCGAGTCTCATCAGAATCCCCGCGCCCAACACCGGCAACAATGATCGCAATCCCCCCCGCATCGCGCCGCGCAGCCTCTTCGATGTCAGCTTTGGCAAAAACAACATCTTCAATACCGATCACTACAAACTCGACCTCGACCTCACCGCCATCAACATCACCAACGAATACGTGCTGTATAACTTCTTGTCCACCTTCAGCGGCACGCACTACGTCACTCCGCGCGCCCTCACCGCCAAACTCACCCTGCACTTCTAGGGCCTGTTAACACGATGGGGATGGCGGCCCAAGAGTGTGAACGGGCCCTAAAGCTCTCGACCGCTCGCGCTGGTGCGGGCCCCCCCAAATCCGGGGCTCCCCGCGGCGGCAAGAACCCGCCGAGGGTCGATCGCGGGGCTGAAGGTCTCGATTTGAGACCTGGGCCACGCGCCCGTCAACCCCTTACCAAAGTTTTCCTCCTCATTCCCCAGCACTTCCGCCCCAAAACCCCTTGCCGGTCATTCCCCCGTTTTCCGCTACGCTCAAAAGCATCCTGGGAATCGCTCATCGGGCTTCGCCTCACCAGCATCCCCTTGGGCCCGATTCCGCCAACGCGCCAACGCCGCCCGAGCGGCGCCAACGCGCGAAGAATCGGAACCTCCGTCTCGGAAATGACGGCGCAAAGC
>JASHUH010000401.1 GCA_030040115.1 Acidobacteriaceae bacterium
GCAGCCGCCACCAATTCCCCCCAGTATTTCAAGTAAAGGGGATCGCTGAAGTCCGGCTGCCAGATGGCGCCATCCTTGTCCGTGGGTTGATTGGCGCGGCGGGCGCCGGAGTTGCGGTACCATTCCGGCAGCGGGTCAATGTTCGAGTACGGCATCAGCCGGATGGCTAACCTCTGGCCGTGCTTCTCGGCTTCGGCCAGCGCCATATCGATGATGTCCCAGCGATATTGGCCATGTTCGGGCTCGAGCGCGCTCCAGTACCAGCGCAGGTAGGCGATCGAGGTTTCGGGAAAATCCGGTCTGGTGGGCGCGTCCTGCAGCTCTGTTTCGGGACCGCGCTCCGACCATGTATACAGCGGGTTGAGTGCGTCGCCGTTGAAGCGCTGGAAAGTCGTGATGCCCATGCCAGGATTCACCAACACGTCCTGGATTTCGGCCGGCCGGATCACCACGGTGGGCTGCGCCGCGGCCACCACCGCTGCGCCGATCCATAATACGAAAGTCGCCACTTTTTGATTCAGAACACGCATTTCCGTAATAAAAGGATAGTTCATGAGCACCCATTCAGACAGAAACTTTTGGCGCCCACCCGCTCATGCGAGCGGTGGGCGGTCCCCGATGGCGGAAAGTGGCTTTAACTACGACTCGTGAGTTCCCGGCCGCTCACTTCGCGGCCTTTAGATAGACCGGAATCTTCGAATATCGAGGGCTTAACATGACCACGAGAAGGCGATTTCTGGCTGCGAATTTGCTCGCCGCAGCCGGCTTAGGCTCGAGCCTGGGTCGCTGTTCCTCTGCGGAAAGCGAAGAAGCCGACGCCGCTGCTCACATTACGCTTTCCGCGCCGGCAGGCAGCGATTTTTGGAACGACTGGGCTGACGAACTCACGCTGACGATGAACCGTAGCCGCGCAGCGCGCATGGGCGCCCTGGCTCGGATCAAGTCGCCATCGCAGGCTCAGGCGCGCGTGGAAATGATTCGCACCAAACTCTGGCAGTTGCTGGGAGGGCCGCCAGAACGCGGAGAGCTGAATGCGCAAGTAACCGGATCGGTAAAAGGTTCCGGATTCCGGATCGAAAAGATTTTATACCAGAGCGTGCCGGGGGTCGTGGTGACCGCCAACCTCTATATTCCCGCCGCGGGAGATCCTCCCTATCCGGCGATTCTGGCGCCGGTCGGCCACTCGAACAATGGAAAGGCATACAAGCCGTATCAGCATCTCTATCAAACCCTCGCGCGCCTGGGCTATGTCGTGCTCACGTACGATCCGTGGGGACAGGGCGAGCGGCTCCAGTACATCGATCCGGCCACGGGGCGCAGCCGTATGGAGCCTACTGAGGAGCACTCCATGGCCGGGCGCCCCATGACGCTGCTCGGCCAGAGCTTGGCCCAATATTTTGCGTGGGACGGCATCCGCGGAGTGGATTACCTTCTCACCCGGCCGGAGGTCGATGCGAAGCGCATCGGCTGCACCGGCCAGTCGGGCGGCGGCACCATGACTATGTATTTGGCGGCGCTCGAGCCGCGCATTGCCGCCGCAGTGGTGAACGAGGGGAATACGGAGAATGTTGCCGGCCCGCAGTACGATCCGCCCGGCGCAGTGGACGATGCGGAACAAAATGTCGTGGGCTTGCTGCCGCTGCGCCTGGATCGTGGCGACATTCTGGCCGCCGCTGCTCCCAAGCCGCTCCTTATCTGCTACACCACACACGACAGAGGAGAAACCTACTCGCCTGTGTACGACGTGGCGACCGAGGAGGTCTATCGCGAAGCGGCGGCGATGTACAAACTGCTGGGAGCGGAGGAAAAGATCCGCCTCACAGCCTCGCACCTGCCCCACGGCCTCGATTACACCAATCGCCAGCATACCTGCCGCTGGTTCAACCGCTGGCTGAAGGGTGACGATGGACCGGTGACTGAGGCATTGTTCGCCCCTTTTCCAGACACGATGCTGAATGCTACACGCACGGGACAGGTGGTGACTTCCATACCCAGCCGCAGTTCTGTGGAAGTAAACCGCGACCGGCTCGCCACGCTCATGAAGACACGCCGCGCGCAGGCCCCGGATGTAAACCAGCTCCGCGCCAGGTTGACCTCGCTGCTGGCCTTGAAGCCCGCAGGCGGAACTCCCCCGTCCCGATTGCTTTCATCCACGCTGCGGCCTGGAATGACGATCGAGCAATTCTTCTTCGAAACCGAACCCGGCGTGCGCACCCCAGGGTGGTTCCTGCGCCCATCTTCTGTAGATCGCCCTCCCGTCATCCTGCACATGGCGGACGACTGCGGCCACAGCCTGGTCGAGGAGCCGGGGTCCTGCGATCGCCTGCTCGCGGCCGGTTACGCGATTTGCTCGATAAGTCCGCGCGGGATGGGCATTGCGCGGCCGCGCTTTCCGCATGGCGGTCCGAACTATTACAGGCCCATCTCCATGGTCGGCGAACGCTACTCGTGGGCATGGCTCGCGCTCGGATCCCCTGTGGCCGGACAGCGGGTGCGCGATGTTCTCCGGGCCATCGATTATGTAGTTGGGCGAACCGATGTCAACGCAGAGCAATTGCGACTTCTAGGCAGCGGCAACGCCGCAATCGCAGCACAGATGGCGGCTTTGCTCGACAACCGTGTTCAATCCCTGCTTCTGGATGGCGGTATTGTCAGCTTCGCCGCGCTGGTCGAGTCTCCCCATTACTCGCTTGATTTCTCGTGGTTTGTTCCCGGAATCCTTCGGTATATGGATCTACCCGATATCGCCGGAGGCCTCGCGCCTCGTCCCTGCTGGATTCGCAACAGCGTAGACGCAAACGGCGCGATTCTCGATAGCAGCGAAGTGAAACGCCGGCATCTCGAGGCCAGCAGCGGGGACGACGCTTTGCCAAGTAATATTCGTTTCATCGTTGAACGCGCCGCGGACCCACAGACCACCTATCTCGATTGGCTGCGAAGCACATGATTCTGCCCATGATTCCGCTCCGATTGGTAACATAACGAAATGAAATGCGAGTCCTCATGGGAGGTGAATGCAATGGACAGGCGGGATTTCCTGATGGGCGCAGGGACGACGTTGGCGGCGACCAGCATGACGGCGCGTTCCTATGCCCGCATTCCGGGAGCCAACGATCGCATCCGGCTGGCCCAACTGGGCTGCGGCCACCGCAGCCACGGACACGTCCACATGGCTCGCTTGGCCAGCCAAACCATTCCGCTGGAGATCGTGGCGGTCTGCGATCTCTGGAACAAAGCACGCGAGGCGCGCGCCGCCCAGGTGCAGCAACTCTTCGGCAGCCACCCACGCACTTTTCAGTACTCCGAACAGATGCTGGCCCTGCCGGATATTGACGGGGTGATGATCGCCACCGGCGATTTCCAGCACGCCAAGTTATGCGCTGAAGTGGTGAAGGCGGGCAAGGATTGTTATGTCGAGAAGCCTTTCGCGAACGTGCTGGCCGAGGCAAAAGAGGCCCGCGCCACGGTAAAGGCGTCGAAGCAGGTGGTGCAGATGGGCACCCAGCACCGCAGCCAGCCTTATCCTCTGGCGGTGCGTGACATCATTCGCTCGGGTCGTATCGGCCAAGTGGTGCACATCGAGCAGGAATGGAATGTCAACGAGGAGCGTTGGCGCTTCGTTGGAGACGACACCGGCATTTCCACTGAGATGCTGCGCGACGGCGACATGGAATGGAAGCAGTGGCTCTATGGGCGTAAATCGGACTTGCGGGAAGAAGATACAGACTGGAAACGCTGGCTGCTGGGCAAACCGGACCGCCCCTTTGATCCGCACGTGTACCTCGAATTCCGGCTCTATAAGGATTTCTCCTCGGGTATTTTCGACCAGTGGCTGAGCCACGGTTCCGACCTGGTCCACCTGTGGACGGACGAAACACATCCGGTGAGCGTAGTGAGTAACGGCGGGATCTTCGTCTGGAAGGACGGGCGCCAGAATCCGGATACCTGCGTGACGGCAATCACCTACCCGAAGGGCTTTCTCTATACTTACAAAACAACTTTCGGCAACAGTTACCGGAGCTTCTCGCGCATTCTGGGGCGCGATGGAACCATCGAGAACTATGGCGGCGAGGGAGCATCGCTCTTCGTCACCACGGCGGAAGGGGGCCGAAGGGAATACGACCCGAGTGACTCCGGGCCGGTGTATACCAAGCCGCCTGAAGCTGGTCCAGCCGACGACGGGGCGACGCAGTTGCAGGTTGCCAATGCGCCACAAGCGAACTCTTTAGGGCCGGATGACGACGACGTAGTCCACATGCTGAATTGGCTGCGCGCCATGCAGGATCGGCGCGAGCCAAACGCGAATGTGGATCATGGCTTTTCGCATGCCATCGTGTGCATCATGGCCGCCGAATCTTATTGGAGCGGCAAGCGGCTGTATTGGGATCCGGAGAACGAGGAGATCGTGGAGCACGCCGTCTGAAGTCTTTCGGATTTGCTAGCTGCAAACGTCAAGCGGGCGATTCCCTCAAAGGATCGCCACATCGCTTGAGATTGCAAGAGGTATGAGCGAAGCAGAAGCGCTCATGCCAGCGGTGGAATCCGTCCACCAGAATAGAAAAGCGCCGAAGCGTTTCCAGTCAGAGCCGCGATAACCACAGAGGGCCGGCAGGGCGGGCGAAGCAGCAGAAATGATGACGGCAATGGAGGTGGTTGGAAGGCCTTCCACGAAGGGTAGCGACTCCGCCGCCCTTCGTGGAACACATTTTCAGATTCGTTATGAATGCGGTAAGACGAGAAGGCCAGATTCCAGCAGCTTTTCCGTCAGCCGGTCCAGCGCTTTGGAAAATTTGTTGAAAATGGTCCGAACGCTCATGCCCAACATGGCGGCGGTTTCCTCATGCGTGTATTCCTGGATCGTGATCCGGCTAAGGATCATTCGATCGAATGCGCCAAGCTGGTTGAGCTGCCTTTCGATATCGAGTACAAAGATCACGGCGTCCTCGAAGGTGCGAACTGGGCGGCTCGAAGCCCATCCCCGAGCCACAGGTTCGCCGAGGATCGATGGGCCCTGCCCACCTGCATGGAAGCATACAGATAACGCTGCAATAGACGCTCCGTGTGCTTTCTGTAAAAAGCCAGGCTGATGGCCGGTTCAGGCGAGGGCTCCGCCGGCGCCTCGAACTCGGGCCGCGCGGCGGGTTCGCATTCCCACGCTCGCTCTTCCATCTGCCAGGCGGCCTGTGCTGCGCCCGCACTCCACAACGTAGCCAACTGCAACGCCGCGCTCATTGGGCGCCTCCAGGAACCTCGGCAACCGCCCAAACCCTCGCCAAGCATTGATTGATCAGCGGTTTACGGCTTGGGCGTCCCCGCCGTTTGCGGCTTTGCGGCGAGGGAAACTCTTCAAGCCTCGTTTGGCAATCTCTACAGTAAACGTTCCCGTGACTCTGGGCCCGGTACCAAAGGCAACCACATCCTTCACAAACTTTCAATTGCACACGCACTTCCATGACGGATTCTCCATTTTTTTTCTTTGTCCGTGGGAGGGTTTTGATGCTGTTTCTCCCCGGCTTCGTCGCAACGAAATTGAGCGCCTCGGGCTTCTCATGTCCCGATCGTCGCAGCCTGTGTTTTCCTTTCTCGTGTCATGACAACAGTGCGCAGATCCTGGAAATACTCCCGCCGGCCTGCCCGGTGACGCGAATTCGCCCCCAGGAAAGGGAAAAGCGGAGCAAAATGCTCCGGCCATGTTTCAAAACCCGGCGATTAGAGACAGCAATGCCGCTGCTCCAGCCTTCGGACAATGAAGCAGTCCCCAGAAATCCACAAGCCCATGCGTGATGAAGTAAACCCAATCTAGGGAAATAGTTCTTGACCGTCAACGCGTTCGGACCATTTTCCGCTGCTTCGCTTTTCAATCCAAGATTGAACGCGCAAAATGAAGGCCGACTAGCCGTGGCAGTTTTCCAGTGGAAACAGAGAGCATACGCTCCTATTGCTGGTGGCGAATGATCCACAGATGAACTTCACCCAGATGCACGATCGCCTCCGCCTGGAACTGCTGCGCAGAATTGAGCGCGGGACGCTGAGCGTTTCTCTGCTTGCCCGCGAGACCGGTTTCGGGCAGGCGCACCTCTCCAATTTTCTGCATGGCCGGCGCCAGCTTTCGCTCGAGGCGATGGACCGCATCCTCTCCGCGCAACACCTGACCGCGGCCGACCTTCTTCCCGCCCTTCATACCACCGCGCCATCACCCGGTGACGAAGACAGCGACCAGGTTCCGGTGGTTTCTCATCCCGCCGCGCTCTTTGAGCCCTTCATTCGGCCCTCCGCGGTTCAATTTCTGGTCCATCTGCCCGCCGGCTCACTGCAATCGGTGCGGGCGCGGACTTCGCAACCGCGCCGCGCCTGGCAGCGCTTTGTGGCTGTGCGCGTCTCTGCGGCCGACGCTTCGGCCATGGAGCCGTTGGTGCAAGCCGAAGCTCTTGCCGTCATCGACCGGCACTATACTTCTCTGCTTCCCTACCGGCCCAACCAGCCCAGCCTGTATGCGGTGCGCCATGGCACCCATCTGCGCCTGCGCTACGTGGATTTTGTGTCCAACCGTCTCGTCCTGCGGCCGCTGAACATCACCTTCCCAGTGGAGCTAATCGAGATGGACCCATCCGAATCGCCCGGCGATCTGCTCGCCGGCCGCGTCATCCTCATTTTGAATGAGCTGTGACGGCGGAAGCTGGCGGGCCCTGCGCTTACCTCACCGGCGCCGGCCGAATGATGCGCGATCCGTCAACGCAAACCCGGTGAATCGAACATGAGAGTCGATGAGCTCACCCTCCGTGCCCCGCGTCGGGGTTATCGAAGCTCGTGAAGCGGGAAATGAAATGCAGATACACCGTGCCGGTGGGGCCGTTCCGCTGCTTGGCGATGATGATCTCCGACTTCGCCTTGTCCGCCTCCGCCATCTCCTCGTCGCG
>JASHUH010000402.1 GCA_030040115.1 Acidobacteriaceae bacterium
ACTGAAAGACCGGCTCGCGCGCCTGCGCGCCATGGGTATCCGCACCATTATGATCACCGGCGACAATCCCCTTACCGCTGCCGTCATCGCTCGTGAGGCCGGCGTCGACGATTTCCTTGCCGAAGCCAAACCCAAAGACAAAATGGATCTCATCCGGCGCGAGCAGGGCAAAGGCAAGCTCGTCGCCATGACCGGCGATGGCACCAACGACGCCCCCGCGCTCGCCCAGGCCGATGTAGGCGTGGCGATGAACTCGGGCACCCAAGCTGCCAAAGAGGCCGGCAACATGGTTGATCTCGACTCCAACCCCACCAAGCTCATTGAAATCGTCGAGATCGGCAAACAATTGCTCATGACCCGCGGCGCCCTCACCACCTTCTCGATCGCCAACGATGTGGCCAAATACTTCGCCATCATCCCCGCCATGTTTCTGGGCGTTTTCCCGGTGCTTAGCGCGCTTAACATCATGCGCCTCCACTCGCCGGAGTCGGCCATTCTTTCCGCGGTCATCTTTAACGCCATCATCATCGTGGCGCTTATTCCGCTCGCCCTCAAAGGCGTCAAGTACGAACCCAAGGCGGCTGATGTGCTGCTGCGCCAGAACTTGCTCCTCTACGGCGTGGGCGGCATCATCATCCCCTTCATCGGCATCAAGGCCATCGACCTGTGCCTGGTGGCTCTGCGTCTGGCGTGAGGTCGCGCGGTTCGGCAAAGGAGATTGAACGTGCATCCGGTTGTAGCGACTAAGATAGATACGGAAACTCCCGTATCGCCATTAGCATCCCAGGGAGAGAGGCGCCCGGTGCACTCGGTCTGGAAGACAGCGATCCGCTATACCTTGCTGACGGCGCTTCTGTTCGGCATCGTCTATCCGCTGCTCATGATCTTGATCGCCGGCGCCATCTTTCCCCACCGCGCCGCCGGCAGCCTTATCCTGCACAACGGCCAGGTTATCGGTTCCACTTTGCTGGCGCAGAGCTTCACCTCCGACCGCTATTTCCATCCCCGTCCTTCGGCCACCGACTACTCCTCGACCGCCGATTTCGCCGCCAACTCCACCACCTCGCCCTCCGGCGGATCGAACCTGGCGCAATCGAACGCCAAGCTCGCCCAGCGCCTTCAAGCCGACATCGACAAGCTCCAGGCTGAAAATCCCGGCAAGCCCGTCCCCATCGACCTCGTCACCACCTCCGGCTCCGGCCTCGATCCCGATATCACCCCCGATGACGCCTATTACCAGGCGCCCCGCGTCGCCAAGGCCCGCAGCCTCAGCGAAGACGCCCTCCGCAAGCTCATCGCGCAGCATACCGAAAGCCGTCAGTTGGGTTTGCTGGGTGAGCCCCGCGTCAACGTGCTGGAACTGAACCTGGCCCTCGACGCCATGACAAAATAGTCCATTCCCTTCCCGGCAGTGCGGACCACCCTAATCGGAATGCTACGATTTTCGTTGGAGATTGCATTTTGGAGGACATCCCGGCATGTTCGAACTAACGGGCCAGACGGCGCTGATCACCGGCGCGGCGACGGGCATCGGCGAGGCCATCGCGCACCGCTTCGCCGCCGCGGGCGCGCGCGTGGCCATTGCCGACATCGACCTCGACGCAGCCCGTCGAACCGCGCAGGCTATTGACGGAGCCTTCCCCCTCGCGCTTGACGTGACCAAACCCGAGCAGGCGCCCCGGGCCGTCGAACAGATCGTTGCCGAGACCGGCTCGCTCCACATCCTGGTCAACAACGCCGGCATCGCCGGTCCTTCCGCCCCCGTCTGGGAGCAGACCGACGCGGACTGGCATCGCGTCCTGGCCATCAACATCCACGGGCCGTTTTACCTCTGCCGCGCCGTCCTGCCGCATATGCGCGCCCAAGGCTACGGTCGCATCGTCAACATCGCCTCCATCGCCGGCAAGGAAGGCAACCCCAACATGGCCGCTTATTCCGCCTCCAAGGCGGCCCTCATCGGCCTTACCAAGTCCATCGCCAAAGAAGTCGCTACGGAAGGCATCTGCATCAACGCGGTATCCCCAGCCGTCATCCGCACCAAAATCCTCGATCAGGTCACCGACGCTCAGGTCGATTACATGTGCCAAAGAATCCCCATGAGGCGCACCGGCAGCGCCCAAGAAGTCGCCGCTGTGGTTCACTTCCTCGCCAGCCGCGACTGCTCCTTCGTCACTGGCCAATGCTACGACGTCAGCGGTGGCCGCGCGACTTACTGATCGCGCCGCGCCTCCAGCCGTGGTCTTCATCCCGCTGCAAAATGTCTGTCCGGGCAGAGGCTTGGCCGGATGACGCTCTGGCGCGATTTGGAGGATAATGGCGGCATGGCCACATTGCCCAACCCGGAAGAGCTCTGGACGGTACGCGAGTACCTGCATACGAGCTGGAGCCCCGACCGCGAATTTGTGGATGAACGGATCGAGGAGAGAAATTTGGGCGAGAAAGAGCACTCTATCCTGCAGCGATTTCTCACCATTCTTTTTGGTACAAGACGAGCGGAATGGCGGGTCGAGGTTTTCCCGGAATTGCGCACGCAGACTCAACCAACCAGGTTCCGCGTCCCCGATGTGCTGGTGGTTCGCGCCGGCCGACCGGTTCGAGCGCTATATCACGGAGCCGCCCTTGATCGCCATCGAAATTCTCTTCTCCGAAGATTCGCTGCGCGCCATGCAGGAGAAAGCCGCCGAGTACCGGCAGTTCGGCATCGAGCACATCTGGATCATCGATCCCGAGCCGCGGCTCGCCTATCGCTACACGGGTACAAACCTTGAGGAAGTGCGCGGGGGCGAGCTCACCGTGCCGAGCACGCCCATTCGCGTCGCCCTCAGCGAAACGTTTGCAGAATTGGACGCCTGATCCTGACCCCTGACCCTGCTCTTCAGTCCGCGTAGGCCGCTTCTTCCACCTTGGCCTTTCCCACCAGCACGCCGGGGTAATACGCGTTGCGGGTATACTGCCGAACCATGCGATCGGTGTTGAAGTAGGAACCATTGTAGGCCAGCGTGGTGCGCATCAGCCGTCCCCACTTTGCGGGCTCGTCGCGGTAAAGCGGAACGACGGCGGTTTCCAGTTTCCGGTAGAGCGACTGTGCTTCTTCCTCGTCGCTATTTCCATCTTCAATCGCCCACCCCGTCACGCCTTCGATGCACCCCTCGATCCACCATCCGTCCAGAATCGACAGGCTCGGCACGCCGTTGAGCGCAGCCTTCATGCCGCTCGTGCCTGAAGCTTCATACGGCCGCAGCGGGTTGTTCACCCACACGTCCACACCCGCGGTGAGCAACGCGCCCAGATCCCACGCGTAATTCTCCAGATACACCACGCGCAATGTATCGTTGGAGAATTTCGTCGCGTCTTCGACCACCTTCTGGATCAGCACCTTTCCGGGGTCGTCCTGCGGATGCGCTTTGCCGGAATAAAGAATCTGCAATCCGCCCGCCGCCTCGGCGATCGCCTGTAGCCGCTGCGGATCGGTGAACAAAAGGTTGGCGCGTTTGTACGTCGCCGCGCGCCGCGCAAACCCCAGCGTCAGTACTTTGGGGTTCAGCACGACGCCGGTGCGCGAAGCCACTTCGGCAAGCAAGTCATCCTTGGCCCGGGCATGCGCCGCCATAAGCTTCGTCTCTTGCAAATCCACCAGGTTGCGCAGATAAAGATTATCCCGCCGCCACGCCGGAACCTCTTCGTCCAGCATTTGCTGCACCGGAGCCGAAACCCACGTCGCCGCATGCACGCCATTCGTGATGCTATCGATGGCGAACTCGGGAAACATCTTGCGCGAGACCCGGCCGTGCTGCATGGCCACGCCATTGGCGTAGCGCGAAAAGCGCAGCGCCAGCAGCGTCATGTTCAGCAGTCCGTCGCGGAAGCACCCCAGCTTTTCCAGCCGCGCCGTCCGGTCCCCGCCCAGGATGCGTATCGACTGTTCCGTCGAAAACCGGTCGTGGCCCGCCGAAACCGGCGTATGCGTCGTGAACACGCACTTCCGCCGCACCTGTTCGATGTCTGCTTCTGTGGCCATGCTCAGCGGACCTCCGCCAAGCTGGCTTTCCAGCAGCGCCAACGTCAGCAGCGCCGCGTGCCCTTCGTTCATGTGGTACACGTTCGCGTGCAGACCCAGCGCATGCGCCATGCGCACCCCGCCCATCCCCAGCACGATCTCCTGCTGCAGCCGGTAGTTCGTATCTCCGCCGTACAAGTGATCGGTCAGCCCGCGATCCCAGCCGGAATTCTGGTCGAGGTCGGTGTCCAAAAGGAAAATCGGCACCACGTGCCCGAAGAGCCCTTCGAGGTCATACCGCCAGGCCCGCACCGTCACCGTGCGGCCTTCGATCGCGACCGTGACCCGCGCCGCTTCCTCGCTGCAGAAATCCGCGGGATTCCACGGCTGCACGTCTTCCGTCTGCACGCCGGCTG
>JASHUH010000032.1 GCA_030040115.1 Acidobacteriaceae bacterium
CTCAACCCCGGCGACAAAGGGCCGTCTCCGGGGGCCCCGGGCCCGCCGGCGTCAAAGACATCGAAAACCGAGACATCCGGATGCCACGCGATTGCCTCCGCGCGCCGGAATTCCACCTGGAAAAGCTGCGCGGCAACTTTGAGAATCCCCGCCTCGACCTGGGCGTAGGGAAGATAGGGCCGCACCGATTGAGAGTCGAAATCGAAGGCGGCGCGGCGGAACTGTTCGTACCAGTAACCGCGGCCGGCCATATCGAGCGCTGCCAGGTGGCCCTTGCTGCGGCGGCGGGCAAAATCAAGGACGAGGGCGTGTTCGCGGACGGCGCCATCGCGGCTGGCGGCCTCCAGTTTGGACAGGAATTCACGCACGTTGGCGGCCGAGCGCATCATCTGGTCGGCGGTGGCCAAGTCGGCCCAACTGCGAAAGCCGAGCAGCGTGGCGATTTCCTGACGGGTGGCGAGCAAATCCAGCAGAATCTGTTTGTTGGCGGGGTAGGCGCGGGTGTTATAGGCCAGAAACATGCGCTCGCGGAGGGCGGCGCTGTGCGCGAAAGTCATCACCGGGAGCATGTCGGGTGGGTCGGTGGTGAGAGTGACGCGATCCTCAGACCCTTGCGGGCCGTTCTGGACGGGATGGCGGGCGATGTAATCGGCGGGCAAGCCGTCGAGTTCAGCCAACGTGGCGTCAATGGTCTTGGCGCCCTCTTGAATGTTGCGGCCGAATTCGAGCCCGAGCCGGGCGGCTTTTTCGTGCAGAGTCTGGAGGCGGTCACGGATAGGTTTGTCCTTGTCGACGCCGGCCAAGCGGTAGCTGAGGAGGGTGCGCTCGTAGTAATGCTTTGTGGCCGGACTGGCGGCTTCTACATTGATGGCTTCGAGCGCGTCAAAGACCTCGCGGTTGAGGCTAAGGGCAGCGCCAGCGACGGCGACGCGCTGGGCCTCGACCTGGGCCTGGTCGCGCACGGCGCGGTCCGCGGCCACGGAGTTGAGGATTCCGGCCTGAGCACCGGCCAAGTTGAGCTGTTCGATGGCTTCGTCATAGAGGCGCAGGGAGTTTTCGGGAGTGCGCGGGCCTTTGACAGCGAGAAGCGCGGCCAGAGCCGCTTCGTGGGCCGCCAGCCGCGCGCCCACCCATGCCGTAAGGGCTTGAGCAGAAGCCGCGCCGCCGGCTTCCCAAGCATGGAGTTCGGGAAGTACGGCAATCGGGGAATCAGCGGTGATCATCGTGGGGAAAATCCTCCATATTAGGTTGACACAGTCGAGCGAAGCACCGTTGCCCAGACATGATTCCGGGCGTCAAATTACCAGCTCGCCCCAAAACAGACGCGCAGCTCCTCGAGGGCGTCTTCAGAGAGAGGATCCGGTTTGGGGACCGTCATGAGCCAGAGCCGGGCGGTCTCATCGAGTTCTTCAAGGGCCGCCATCGCCGCGGAGGGCGAGTCGTGCCAGACATTTGGGCCTAATCTTTCCAGCATGACCGCGCGGATCGGCGTTCCCTGGGCGCGCATGGCCTGGATCTTCGCCGCAACCAGGTCGCCGACTGCCGGATCGCCGGGCCGGCGGTAGGGAATCAGGGGCACGTGACCGACCTTCATCACGTAATAGGGAGTGATGGGCGGCACGAGGTCGTCGGGCTTCCATGCGCCAGCCAACGAAAGACTTACCAGATGTGTGGAATGGGTGTGAATGACGCATGCGGCTCTGCTGTCGGCGGAGTAAATTCTGCGGTGAAGCGCGAGAGTCTTGCTGGCGCGGTCACCGTTTTGCGGCACGCCATCCTCGCCGACTTTGGCAAGCCGGTCGGGATCGAGAAAGCCCAGGCAGGCGTCGGTGGGCGTGATCAGGTAGCCATCGGCGAGACGCGCGCTGATGTTGCCGGCGGTGGAGTGCGCGTAACCGCGTTCAAAGAGCGAGCGGCCGACCCGGCAGATTTCCCGTCGCAATTCGGATTCATTGCTCATGGCTTAAGCCTTCGCAGGTTGCTGGAGGAACGAAAACGCCTTGGTGAAGAAGTCGGTGGAGCCGAAGTTACCGGACTTGAGGGCCAAATGGAGGCCCCCAAGAGGAAAATGAGGCGCTGCGGCGTAGCACCATGGGACGCCGGGATCGATTTGCGGGCCGATGCGCATCCGTTCGATTTCGAGGGCGCGGATGCAGACGCCGGCGGTTTCTCCGCCTGCGACGACCATTTGGCCCACCCCGCGTTGGGCCAGCGCCTTGGCGACGGCGGCTAAGGCATGTTCGACCAATTCGCCGCTGCGCTCGACGCCAAGGCGCTCGTGCGCGGCTTTGACCGCTTCGGGAGAGGATGTGGAATAGACCAGCAGCGGCTTGGAATCAGCCCGGCTCCAACACTTTTCCGCCCAGGGGAGGGCTTGCTCGACAAGGGCGCTGGGATTTTCGGCAAGGCGCGTCAAATCGAGAAAGAATGCACTTCCTCCGCTTTCCAGGAAATGCTGAACCTGGGCATTGGTGGCCGGTGAGCAACTGCCGGAGACGATCGCTTGACGTCCTTCCGCGGGAGGCAATTGCGCCGCGGTGAGAGAAGGTTGAAAGCCCCATTGGGCGGGAAGGCCGATGGCCAATCCGGAGCCGGCGGTCACCAGAGGGTCTTCGCAGAGGGCCGCAGCCAGTCGATGCAAGTCGCCGTTGTTCAGGGTGTCGGCGATGGCGACGGAAACGCCGCCGGAGCGCAGAGCGGCGATGCGCGCACGGATGGCCTCTGCGGACGCGGCGACGGTGGCGTAGTCGATCAAACCGGTTTTGCGGCCGGTTCTGCGGCGCGTTGCGCCGTTTAGCTGCAGCTGGAGGAAGCGAACCAGATTGGAATCGGTCATAGGATTCTGCGGATGGCGGCGCATGCCGCTTTCGGACAGCAAAACATCGCCCACAAAAAGATGGCCTTTGTAGACGGTACGGTCGTTTTCGGGAAAAGCGGGAACGACAGCGCTGAAAGCGCAGCCCAGCTCGTCCATCAGTGCTTCGATCACCGGGCCGATATTGCCCTGGGGCGTGGAGTCGAAAGTGGAGCAGATTTTGAAATAGATTTGGCGGACTCCCTGCCGGAGCAGCCAGCGGCAGGATTCGCGAGATTGGGCGACGGCTTCCGGAGCGGGGATGCTGCGGGATTTGAGGGCAATGACGACGGCGTCTGAATCGAGCGGGGCGTCACTGCCCGGCGCATCGATGACGAGAATGACGCGCAATCCGGCGCGGACAAGATTGTTGGCCAGATCGGAGGCGCCGGTAAGGTCGTCGGCGATGCAGCCGAGAATGGGCTGGTTCATGGTCGCCGGGGCTAAAGCAGCTTGCCCGCCGCCAGGTCGCGGATCAGCCCTCGATCGGCGGCGAGAAAATCGTATTCGGGCAGATTTTCCAAACTTACCCAACGCACCTGCTGGTAGATCCGGTTGTCGATTTCGCCCGCGAACTCGCGCACCGCGAAGAACTGCAAATCCACGGCGCCGCCATGGCGGTAATTGTGGCGGATACGGGTGACGGGTGGGCCAATGGAGGCCTGGATTCCCAACTCTTCAGCCAGCTCGCGGACCAGCGCCTGTTGCGGGCTCTCGCCCGGCTCGATTTTACCGCCCGGAAACTCCCAAAGAGAAGCCATGGGCTGATCGTGACGCCGTTGGCCGATCAGGACCTGGCCGGAGCGCACGATCAGCCCCGCGGCCACAAACCGCAGCGCGGGCCCGGGCCGGTTGGATCCATTGGGTTGCGCTCCATCCATCCACCTTTAGTGTAAGCCCAACAAAAATGTGCGAAAGCGGCGAGGAATCCTTACAGGCGCCTCCGAGGCCCGGATCGGAAAGCGGTTCCCGGCGGGGGAGAAAAATACGGCTCAAGGAATGCCAGCCTCGCCTTCGACGGCGGCAGCAGCTTCATCGGCTGAAGCGGGCCGGAAATAGCCCCAGCCGCGTTGAGCCGCCGCCGTCATCAGAGCCGGCGAGGGATTGACCGGGAACGGACAGCGGGCCAATTCGAGCATGGCCAGATCGTGAACCGAGTTGCCAAAAACCGCATCGGGATGGGGCAAGCCGACGCGCCGGAGCGCCGCGGCCTTGGCGGGACCGGTTGGTACGTCCACCAACTCACTGGCGATCAAGCCGGATTGGACCCGGACCTCGGCGGCAATCACGCGCTCCGCAGGGATGCCGAAGGCGCGCACGCCTTCGACGATGACCCATCGGTTGGTGGAGCTCACGGCCCAAATCTCGGCGCCGTTTTCCCGCAGCCGCGCCACCAGCCGCACCATCTCGGGGAAGATGCGTTCGCGGACGAACCCGTCAAAATAGTGGGCGGCCGCCGCGCGCAGCTCCTCATCGCGCAGGCCTGCGTAAATCTGCACCATTTCTCCGCAGATGGTCTCCTCGCTGACTTTTCCCGCGCGATAGGCGCGATGTCGGTTGTCGATCCAGTCGGCTGTGGAGCGGGAGACCAAGCCCTGCTCCAGCGACCAGTCCATGAAGCCGCAACCCGCGTCCCCGCCCCAGAGGGTTCCATCGCAATCGAAAACGGCGATCCGGGGATGGCAATCGAAAACCCGGCGCTCGAATTCCTTGGCTGTCCAACGGGGGAGAGCGGCCGGACTGGGCGACAAACGCTCCTCAATCTTCTCTGAAAAATCCATTCCATTCTATTCTATTCTCTTCGAAGCGGGCCCGTCTTGCACGCATAGCGTCGGTAAAGACGGGATGAATTCCACCTGCCGAGGTGATTAAGTTGATTCCTTGATGAGGCTGGTTCGGTTGTCTGGGAGGTTGTCTTCGGCGCCTGTTCAGGGCGCGGATAATCGGGGGAGTGGACAGCGCTCGCAATCTCAGCCTTCTGAAGGAATATCACGCCTATTTGCGCGTGGAGAAGGGGCTGCGGCCGCTGACGTGCGAGGCCTACCTGAGCGACCTGAGGATCTTCGCCGAGTTTCTGGAAGGGCGCGAACGCGTGCTGTCGATGGCCGGCCAGGACGATGTGGCCGGATTTCTCGAGCATCTGCGCAACCACGGCATCGACGCGCGCTCGATGGCGCGCAAGTTGAGTTGCCTGCGCGGCTTTTATAAATGGCTGCTGATGGACCGGCGTCTCGATCGCGACCCCACGGTGAACATCGAATCGCCCAAAGCGTGGAAGGTGCTGCCCAAGTCGCTGGCGGAATCGGAGGTGGCGGAGATGCTGGAGCGAGCCGGGATGGCGGCAACGCATCCGCAGGCACAAGCTGCGGCGCTCCGCGACCGCGCGATTCTCGAGTTGCTGTACGGGGGCGGGCTGCGCGTTTCGGAGGTGACGGGGCTTTCGATCAGCGATTTGAAGCTCGACCTCGGCCGTGTGCAGGTGCGGGGCAAGGGAGACAAGGAGCGCATTGTGCCACTGGGGCGCACCGCGGTGTTGGCCTTGGAGGAGTACATGCGCACGGGAAGGCCGCATTTGGCGCGCATCAGCTCGGCGCGGCGGGCAAGCGCGATGCGGCCCGAGACAGCCGAACGCGAGGCGGCGGGAAGCGCGCGCGCGCGGCTGTTTCTTTCCTTGCGCGGGATGCCGCTGACGCGGCAATGGGTGTGGCATCTTGTCAAGATGAACGGGGGCGGCAGCCCGCACCGGCTGCGCCACAGTTGCGCCACGCACATGGTGGAACACGGCGCCGATCTGCGCAGCGTGCAATTGATGCTGGGCCACGCCGATATTTCGACCACGCAGGTGTATACGCACCTGGCGTTGGGCCGGTTGAAGGCCGTTCACCGCCGGCATCATCCGCGCGCGAAGAGACGACCGGGTCCTGGCGGCGAGGCGGGTCAAACGGAGCCGGGTCGCGCCGCTTCTCCGCGCGTAATCTCCATCGAAAGCGCGCGTGACCAGAAACCGCAACCGGGCCCCGATCACTCGCTTGCGGACAAGGAGCCCGCATGAGCGCAGCAGCGGCGCCCGGAAGCGCGCCGGCACTCGGAATTCTGGTAGGGGATTATCTGCGCGTTCTGGCCAACGAGCGCGGGGCCTCGGCGCACACGCTGCGCGCTTACCGGCGCGAACTGGAGGAATTTGCGGCTTGGATCGCCAGGCGCGCCGCCGCAGATCGGTCAGATTCCAGCGATGCGTGCGCCGCGGGCGGCGGGATGAGCGTGGCGCAAATCGAGCTGAGAATCGACCGCATCGAACACACCGACATACGCGCCTATCTGGGCTCGCTCTACGATCGTGGGCTTTCGAAAGCGTCGGCGGCGCGGGCGCTGGCGGCGATTCGAAGCTGGTTCAAGTGGTTGGCGC
>JASHUH010000033.1 GCA_030040115.1 Acidobacteriaceae bacterium
GCGGCAACTGGATTCATATCGGGAGTGAGCAGGCCGGACCGCGAATAGCCGCCATCGTCTCGGTGATCGAAAGCTGCCGCCGCCTCGACATCCCGGTGCGCAATTACCTCGCCCATATCTTGCCCGGACTCGCGGACGCGCCCCTTCAGCGCATCGCCGAGCTTACACCTGAAGCCTGGGCGCAAAAACATCCACAGATAACACGGCATGCGTTGGTCTGACGGATACGGTAGACAAACGCAACGCAATGCGAGCTGGAGAAGCGACGGCGTGACCGCTTATGTCACAGTTTACGTCACAGTCGGGAAACGATAGTTGTCTAGGAGTCTGTCGGGCATAGATTCGTGACGGAGCCGACAGCAGGGTTGGTGTGTTCTGTTTTAGATTCGATACATGGGCCAGAACTTCTATGCTGACACGGTCAACCAGACGCTTTTGTTTCCTCCCTCGCTTCACGATTGGCTTCCCGACGGCCATCTGGCGCGCTTTCTTGTGGACGTGGTGTGGGCGCTGGACCTGAGCGCGATCTACAAGTCGTATCAGGAAAAGGATGGCCGTGGTCAGGCGGCCTACGCGCCGGAGATGATGGTCCGTCTGCTTCTTTACGGCTATGCGACCGGCGTCTACAGCTCGCGCAAGATTCAAACACGCACCTACGAGGACGTGGCTTTCCGCTATTTGTCTGGCGACCGGCGCCCGGATCACGCCACCATCGCCGAGTTTCGCAAGCGTCATCTGGAGGCACTGGCGGGGTTGTTCACGCAGGCCCTGCTGCTGTGCGAGAAGGCGGGGTTGGTGAATCTGGGCCACGTGTCCATCGACGGGACCAAGATCAAGGCGAACGCCAGTAAACACAAGGCGCAGAGCTATGCGCGGATGGGAGAGACCGAAGCGCGGCTGAAGCAGGAGATTGACGCACTGCTGCAACAGGCCGAGGCCACGGACGCAGCCGAGGACGCGCAGTATGGCAAGGGCCGGCGCGGCGACGAGTTACCCGAGGAGTTGGCGCGGCGGGAGAGCCGGCTGAAGAAGATCCAGCAGGCCAAGGCGGAACTGGAACAGGAAGCACGGGAGAAGGCCGAGGGGGAGCGCGCCGCAGCGGAAGCCAAGCTGGCGGCACGGCGCGAGCAGGAGGAGCGGACAGGCAAGAAGGCGTGTGGCCGCGACCCCAAGATCCCGGCCCCGGAGCAGGCTCAGCCGGAAGCCAAGGCGCAGCGCAACTTCACCGACCCGGAGAGCCGCATCATGCCGGATGGCGCGAACAAGGGCAGCTTTGTGCAGGGTTACAACGCGCAGATCGCGGTCGATTCCGAGTCGCAGGTGATCGTGGCCGCGGAAGTGACGCAAGAGACGAACGACAAAAAACAGTGGCTCCCGATGATCGCGCGGATCACGGCAAATCTTGATCGGAAGCCGGAGAAGGTCAGCGCCGACACGGGCTACTTCAGCGAGCCCAATGTGACCGATGCGTCGGTAAAGGGCGTTGACCTATACGTGGCGACGGGCCGCGACAAGCATAGCAGCGCGACGGCGGCGAGCGCGGCAACGGACAGCGATCCACCACCGGCCGAAGCGACGCCGCAAGAGGCGATGCGACACAAGTTGCGAACCGAGGCTGGGCGCGCCGTGTACAAGATGCGCAAGGCGATCGTCGAGCCGGTCTTCGGACAGATCAAAGAACAGCGCGGTTTTCGCCGCTTCAGCCTGCGCGGCCTGGAGAATGTCCGCCGCGAGTGGAAGCTGGTGTGCGCGGCCGGCAACTTGCTGAAGCTGTTCCGGGCCGGTTGGGGCACTGGAAATGGCATAAAACGAGGAGAAAGGGAACGTCTTTACCCAAAACTGCGCAGAAGGCTGGCGATAAGCCACCAACCGGATTACAGCCTGTGCGCCTCAGTTCGCAAACCTGCCCTGCTAACCGCAGGGTAAGCCTCGGCAAAAACGCTATGCCCGACAGACTCCTAGCAGGCTGCTGAAAACGCTGCTGTAGCTCGCTGATTTTCTCTTTGTGGCCCATTTGTGATGAATCTGTCGCTCAAGATGCGTGGTTTCGTTGCCCTGCGGACCGTTTCTTCGATCCGCAGAGACACTACCGCCCGATCAGGACGCTGCTGGAACCGGAATCAACTTTCGCATCCGCGCCAGATTGTAAGCCGCTGCCGCGAAGGTAAAGATCCATCCCACCTTCAACAACCCGCGATGCTTCAGCTTGCGCAGCAGCGCGATGTCCTTCATCCAGCCGAAGCACTCCTCGATGCGTTTTCTCTTCTTCTGACTGACCGCATAACCGGCGCGCCGCGTGGTGCGCGCATCGATCGCGCTGCCGCCCGGTCGGGAAGTGTTTTGCGCCACATGCGGCGTCACATTCATGTGGCGGCATTCGTTCACGAACTCCGCCGTGTCGAATCCCTTGTCGCCGCCCACCGTGATGTGACCGTCCCCCGGGATCTGCTCCAGCATCACCAACGCCGCATCGCGCTCGGCCCGGCCGTTGGCTTCGAACAACTCCGCGTTCACAATCAGACCGTTGCGATTCTCCACCAGAAGATTGCCGTTGTAGCTCAACTTGGCCTCCTTGCCTTTGCCCTTGCGCGCCAGCCGCGCATCCGGGTCGGTCGTCGACTCGTGAGTTTCGTTCGAACGCTTCTGGCCGTGAAAATCCACGGTCGGATTACCGGAGTCGTCGGGCGGCGCCGTCCCCTGCTTGTCCTTCGGCTGAAAACTCTTCAAGCTCGCCCAGGCGTCCAACAGCGTCCCGTCCACCGTGAAGTGCTCATCGGAGATCCATCCCGCCGCGCGCGCCCGCTCGACCACCTGCGCCAGAAACTCTTTGGCCGCCGCCGCTTCGAGCAGACGATCGCGATGCTTCGTGAAGCGGGTGGCGTCCCACACTCGCTCATCCAGGTTCAACCCCACAAACCAGCGATACAGGATGCTGGAGTCGATCTCTTCCATCAGCAGCCGCTCGCTCCGGACCGAATAGAGCATCTGCAAAAGCTGTGCTCGCAGCAGCTTCTCGGGCGGAATCGACGGCCGTCCGCCCTCTGCATACATGGCGTCAAACAGCGGCCACATCCGCTCCAGAATCTCGTCTGTCATCGCCCGCACCGCGCGCAGCGGATGATCTTTCCGCACGCGCTGTTCCGGCGACAAGTAACTGAACATATCCCCCTGCTGATGATCGATTCCTCGCATGATCATCTCTTACCTGAACATGCTGTGGAATTGGAGTGACTTTTTCAGCACCCGGCTAGTACTACTGCGTTATAAACTGGATACCTTTTCCGCAGGAAGCTGCGCTTACTGAGAACATCGGTGGTAGGTTTCTGGTCATGAGCGCCACCTGTGTCGCGCCAGGCGCCCAGCAGAAACGCTTCGCGGCATATTTGGATGGCCTGGCGCACGCCGCGGGGCACGTGGATCGTGTGGTTCCGTTGAAGTCGTATTGCACTGGCTTGCTGCTTCCCGGAGAGCGCAAGAGTGTGGAACCCATGGCAGCCCGGCTCTGTCCGGAGAATGTGCGGCAAACGCATCAGTCGCTACACCATATTGTTGCCCACGCTCCGTGGAGCGACGACGAGCTTCTGGAAGCGGTGCGCGGCTACGTTGTGCCCGCGATGGAGCAGCAGGGGCCGCTGGTGGCTTGGATCGTGGATGACACCGGGTTCGTGAAA
>JASHUH010000403.1 GCA_030040115.1 Acidobacteriaceae bacterium
CCGGATAAGCGGCGGCGAGGCGGCGCTTCTCCTTCCTGTCAGCGACCCTGGGACTGGTGGCCACCCACAATTCTCCCGCGCCCGCTTCGAAGCGAAATCGCTCTCCAGTGCGCACGTCAATCACCCCGGCTACATTATGCGCGTTGCCGGGCGCGAGGTCGGCGCGCAACGATCCGGCCCAGCCCACGGAAAAGAGCAGATCCACCGGGCCGCCGTCTTCGATGGCGGCAAAGGCCCGCGTCGCAGCGGCTTGGCCGGCCCCGGCGCAGGCCGCAATCCACTCCTCGTCGGGATTGCGCTGCGCCCAGAATTGCACCCCGTTACGCGTGCTGTGTGGCCAGCCGCGCACCAGCGGCTGCAGTTCGGCGGTGAAAGCGGCAACCATCGCAACGCGGGTCATGCACGAGCCCGCGCCGGGATCCCGGGCGCGTACCCGTGGGCGCAAAACCAGTCCACGGCGGCGCGCATAGCGGGGTAAATCGGCGTAATACGGAAGCCAAGCTCCCGTTCGGCCCGGCTGCTCGAAGCAAACATTTTCTTGCGGCCCATGCGCACTTCTTCCAACGTCGCGCGTGGCTCCTTGCCGCGGATCCGCCCTGTAATCCACTCTTCAAAGAAGGCGTACGTCGCGGCCACCGCAAATGGAATCTTCACCGTAGGCGAAGGAATACCCGTCATCGCCGACATCTTGTCGAGGATCTGTTTGAGAGTCAGGTTTTCGCCGCCCAGAATGTACCGCCGCCCCGCCTCGCCTTTGCTCAGCGCCAGCACATGGGCGCGCGCTACTTCCGTCACATCCACGAGGTTCAGGCCGGTATCGACGTAGGCGGGAAACTTGCCATTGAGGAAATCCACGAGGATCCGTCCCGTGGGCGTGGGTTTGCGATCATTCGCGCCCACCGGCGTAGTGGGGTTGAGAATCATCACCTGCTGGCCGTGCTGCGCGGCTTTGATTGTCTCTTGTTCCGCCAGAAACTTGGAGCGCTTATAATGGCCTACCATGTCGGCGAGCGTAACCGGGACATCTTCGTCCGTCGGAATTCCATCCATTCCAAAATGCATCGTCGCCACGCTCGACGTATAGACAAAACGCCGCACTCCGGCCGCACGCGCCAAGCCCAGCAGCGCGCGTGTGCCGTTCACGTTGACGCGGTACATTGCGTCCGGGTTGGGAATCCAAAGCCGGTAGTCGGCGGCCACGTGCACCACCGCCTCGCAATCCGCGAGCGCTGAGCGCAAAGACTCCGGCTCACCCAGATCGCCCACCACCGTCTCACCGGGTATCTCTTCGAGATTACCGAGGTTGCTGCTCTTGCGCACCAATAACCGCAAATTCGCGCCCTCGTTGGCCAGCGCCTTCGCCACATGATGTCCCACGAATCCCGTTGCGCCTGTGAGGAAAACTTTCATTGCGGATTCCCAAAGTTCATGATAATCGGGCGGCTTCCTGCCGCAATTGGTCTGGCTTCGCCGATAATTGTTGGGTCATCTGCACCAAGGGATGGCACTGTGCGGTATCGCAGTCCACGAATATTGCGCGCGGATCTCCGCTCATGACGCTTCAAAACGATGATTGCCGGCGAAGTTCTTTGTCGAGATCTCTTGTGAGGCTTCGAGAGGCTGCTAGATGAGGCATCCAATGTCCGCTCGCGGCCGTGCGGAGTGGATTAGAATGGCCGGGTGCGGGGATTCCGGAGTTTGGGGCCGGGATTCAGGAAAGGCGGGAACGACCATGAAAAAACGATTCAGCGCGGTAGTTTGCGTGGTGGTGTTGACTGCGGCGGCGTTTGGGCAGCAGGGGCGGATGCAGAGAGTGCAGCAGGTGGATCAATGGCATCTGCAGCACTATCCGTTTGACAGTCCCAAGCTGCCGACGGAGGAGCGGATCACGAATCTGCTGTCGCTGATGACGGTGGAGGAGAAGATCGACTGCTTGGGGACGCAGACGGGCGTGCCGCGGCTGGGGGTGCCCAATATCGGCGCTTCGGAGGGGATTCACGGGGTGGTGCAGCGCCAGGCGTTTATGGGGCGGCAGCCGATACCGACGACGCAGTTTCCGCAGCCGCCGGGGATGGGCGCGACATGGGACCCGGCGCTGGTGCGCCAGGCCGCGGGCGTGGAGGGCTATGAGGCGCGCTTTATTACGCAAACGGCGAAGTACGACCGGCAGATTCTGATGCTGTGGGGACCGCAAGCGGATTTGGACCGCGATCCGCGCTGGGGGCGGAGCGAAGAGGTGTATGGCGAGGATCCGTTTTTGAATGGGACGATGGCGGCAGCGTTTGTGCACGGGTTGCAGGGGGACGATCCGAAGTATTGGCAGGCGGCCGCGCTGCTGAAGCATTTTCTGGCCAACGAAAATGAGAACGACCGCAACAGCTCGTCTTCGAATTTCGACGAGCGGCTGTTCTGGGAGTACTACTCGGTTCCATTCCGCATGGCTTTTCTAGATGGCGGGGCGAAAGCGGTGATGGCGTCGTACAACGCGTGGAACGGGACGACGATGGCGGTCAATCCGGCGCTGCGGAGCGTGGTGATCGACAAGTGGGGCGTGGACGTGATTTCGAGCGACGGCGGGGCGGTGACGCTGCTGGTGAACCCGCGGCATCTGTTCGCGAACCAGGAGGCCGCGGTGGTGGCGTGCATCAAAGCGGGGATCAATCAATTTTTGGATCGGTACAGGGACGAGGTGAAAGCGGCGCTGAAGGATGGATCGCTGACGGAAGCGGACATTGATAGTGCGCTGCGGAGGAAGTTCCGCATCGAGATCAAGCTGGGGTTGCTGGATCCGCCGGAAATGGTTCCGTATACGAAGATCAAGGATGCGCCGGCGCCGTGGGATACGGAGCGCGACAAGGGCGTCTCGGAAAAGATGGCGCTGGAGAGCGTGGTGCTGCTGAAAAACCAGGACCATTTTCTGCCGTTGGACAAGAGCAAGATCAAGTCGATTGCGGTGATTGGGCCGCTGGCGGACGTGGTGCACTGGGACTGGTACGGAGGCACACCGCCTTATGCGATTACGCCGCTCGAGGGGATTAAGAATGAGGTGGGGTCGAATGTGAAGGTGAACTTTGCGCCCTATGACACCATGGACGGGGAAGACGCGGCAATGAAGGCGGCGAGCGAGTCGGATGTGGCCGTGGTGGTGGTGGGCAACAATCCAACATGCGGCGACGAGGCGCATGCGTGGTACAACACGCCGACGGAAGGCGGCGGGATTACGCTGCCGTGCACCGTGCCCAGCGACGGACGCGAAGGGCGTGACCGCGAAACCATGGACCTTTACCAGGAGCAGATCGTCAAGCAGGTGATGGTGAAGAATCCGAAGACGGTGGTGATGCTGATGGCGAGCTTCCCGTTCACGATTAACTGGAGCGAGGCGCACGCGCCGGCGATTTTGACCATGGCGCAGGCATCGCAGGATGAAGGAACGGCGCTGGCGAAAGTGCTGTTTGGGGAGTATAACCCGGGCGGGCGCCTGGTGCGGACGTGGCCGAAGTCGGCGGACCAGTTGCCGCCGCGGATGGATTACAACATTCACGACGGGTATACCTACATGTATTTCAAGGGGCAGCCTCTGTATCCGTTCGGGTTTGGGCTGAGTTATACGACGTTCAAGTTGTCGAATTTGCGCACCAGTTCAGAGCGGATGGCGAAGGATGGCTCGGTGACGGTGAGCGTGGACGTGACCAACACCGGCAGCCGCGCCGGGGAAGAGGTGGTGCAGCTTTATGTGCAGCATTTGCACTCGGCGGTGTCGCGGCCGCGCGAGGAGCTGGAGGGGTTTGAGCGCGTGTCGGTGGATGCGGGGCAGACGAAGACGGTTTCGATCGAGCTGCCGGCTTCGCGGCTGGCGTATTGGGACGTGGAGACGCACGGGTTTCGCGTGGAGCAGGAGCCGGTGAGCGTGATGGTGGGCGACTCTTCGGCCGATATTGAGCTGAAGACGACGGTGCAGGTGGAGTAAATGAGGTTCTCGGATCTGCCGGAAGAGACATCCTCCACCGGCTAATGCGGCGCCGAAATTGCGGAGTGTCCGGCGCGACTGAAATCGTGCCCTGATAGAAGTGGCCGTCAAAAAAATCGCCTCAAATTGATGGGCATGTGAAACGCGGGGAATTTCTGTGCTGGTTTTGTGCTACATCTGATCGGAACGACCGAATCTACCTGTTTCCTGCACCTGAGGTTTCCGCATTGGGGGCGATACGCCCCACGCCTTCTGGAAGGCATGAGGAGGTTCTTTGCGTTGCCTGATCAGTCTGCTTTTATTGGGCGGAGTTGCCCTATGCTTAAGAGCGCAAGGAATGGGCTTGGCTCAGGAGCACACGCCTTAGAACCTATCCGTAAATAGATATGGTCTGTCTCCAGCAGATCAGGGCGGCGGCCAAAAAAGAGCAAGGCGACATAGCTGGCCTCGGTCTTTTCGAAGCTGACCAGCAGTTTGCGATAGCGGTTGAGCTAGGAGTGGGTTCGTTCGATCACCCAGCGGCGCTCTTCCCATGGCCCCGTCGATGCTTTGCCACTCCCAGGCAATCCCCTGCATGCCGTCATATTCGACCAAGCCCGATTGCCACAGCCGGAGAAAGAACCCCGCCTTCTGCCAGTCCTGGAAGCACTGATGCACCGCGCTGGCTGAGCCAAATTCGCGCGGCAAGGCTTTCCACTGACCCCCTCCGTACCAAGTTGATATCTTTATTTATTTACACGACCTTACCAATTTTGATTTGTTAGACTGAAATGTCCGTTTCATGGGCGAGATCAGGCGGTTCCCGATGATTCGCAGGAAGTATGGGCCGTTGGCAGGCTTCTTAATGCCAATCGCTCATTCCTCATGGTCCCGCCAACGCCAACATTTTACAGAAGTTCTTTCGTCGTGGAGTGAATTTAGTTGCGTCGGACGACCGTAAGGGAGTTTTCCAACGATCCTGAAGCAGCTGACTTCAGGAGACCTTCCTCGGCATGCTTCGATACGGGAATCAGGAGTGCGCGATGCAAACTGGTATGCGGGCATTGCGGGCCCTGGCGGAACTCGGGGTTGTTGTGGGGTTATGTGCATCTGTTCACTGCGACTCACTGAAGGTGAATACAAATCAAGGCGCCGTGCGCGGCAAATTGATTCATGACCGCCAGGTCAAGGCGTTTCTCGGGATTCCGTATGCGGCTCCGCCGGTAGGCGAATTGCGCTGGAGGTCGCCGCAACCACCCCGGCAATGGAAGGGTGAACGAGACGCAACAAAGTTCGGCGCACATTGCATGCAGCTTCGGATCCCGAATGACGATACGATATTTCAGGACAGCGGAGAGAGCGAGGACTGCTTGTTCCTGAACATCTACACTCCTGCAACCGCAGACAGCAAAAGCGATCTTCCGGTGATGTTCTGGATCCACGGTGGAGGCTACTTAGTCGGCTCCAGTTCAGAACCACGATTCAACGGCGACTTCCTGCCTACGAAAGGGGTGGTCCTGGTTACCGTCAACTACCGCCTGAATGTTTTCGGATTTCTGGCCACGGCGGAACTGGCGAAGGAGTCCGGCGGCGCGGCAGGAAATTACGGCCTTCTGGACGTGGTAGCCGCACTCCATTGGGTCAGGAACAATATCGCGAGCTTTGGCGGCGACCCGAACAACGTGACTATTTTCGGCGAAAGCGTGGGATCGGTTGCGGTGAGCCTGCTGATGGCGTCGAATTTGGCGCGAGGAATGTTTCAGAAGGCCATTGGAGAGAGCGGCAGCGCGCTGGGAGCCGGGTTACCTGGCGGGTTAGCTGTCACGGAGCCGTTGGCCAAACGGGAACAGAGCGATAAGAAGTGGCTCGCTTCTCTGCATGTGACAACCCTCGCGGAACTGCGCTCGTTGCCAGCGACAACAATTCTTGAAGCAACCAGGAGTTGGCCTGTGTTTTGGCAGGACATCGACGGGAAGTTCCTCACCGAGCCGGTGGCCGACACTTATGCAGCTGGAAAACAGGCTCATATCCCATTGTTGGCGGGATGGAACCGGGAGGAGAGCAGTCCTCCGCCGAAAGGAATGACGGCAGAGAAGTGGAATGCGTATGCATCCACGCAATTCGGCGAACGCGCTGGAGATTTTCTGCGGCTTTATCCCGGCGAGACCGATCAACGGGCCACGCTGTCGGCGCAAGATTACAATAGCGACACGTTTATCGGCTTCGGTATGTGGCAGTGGATCGAGACCCACCGGATGACCGGATTTCCGGACAATAATCCCTCATCTTTAGATGGGAAGACGGCAGCGCTGCCGATCTATCGGTATCGCTTCGAACTGGCGGCACCGCCTAGTAAATTCCATCCAGGCTCCTTTGCGTTCCACGGTGACGAATTGGAGTATGTTTTTGGAACCTTGGATACGCGGCCTGGCTCGGTTTGGCGCCCTGAGGACCGCATTCTGAGCGA
>JASHUH010000404.1 GCA_030040115.1 Acidobacteriaceae bacterium
CCCGCTGACAGCATTGCTTGCTGGGCGGTTTGATCTTGTCCTTCGGCGCTGGACGCCTGCGAGAAAGCGGTAAGCGCCAGGGCGTTTTGATGTTCCTGGCGATAAACATTGGCTTGAGCAAGTAGAAACTGATAGTCCGGATCTCCGCCAGAAGCGGCGCTGATGGCGGATAACTCGGCTTGAGCCTTTATGGTTTCGCCCAAGGCGAGATAGTTGTCGGCGAGGCCGATCCGCACCGGTTCATCGGGCGCGCCGGCTGTTTTGGCCCTTTGCAGGTAGTCCTGAGAAAGTTCATAATCGTGCAGTGAGCGAAACACGTCGGCTGCCGCAACAAACTGATTGCCGAGCGGCGGAGCCGTTTCTCCCCCCTCAGCTTCCATCCACCCCAGCGCGATCTGACGCTCGGCGTCGTCAGCATGACCCTCCTGCGCCCATAGCTGAGCAATGGCTAAGCGGACAGAAATGCGATTGCAATCGGGAACCGCCAAAGCCTCCCGAAACCGCCGCAAAGCAGATCCCTGATCGCCGATCGCGCTGAGCGCTTCGCCTGTCGAAATGAACAGCTGGCTTTTGTCGTCGCCTGAGACCGAACCCGCTCCCTGTTCCGCCAATGAGACGTATCGCAGCGTTTGACCCTTGTCCTGCAAACTGGCGTAAGAGCGGGCCATCAGCGCAAACACGTGCGGATCGCCGGGAGTGAATTTTGCCGCCATGGCAAATTGCCGGAGGGCGTCGCGGTAGAGATGTTGTCCGAGGAGCGTGTTTCCCAAACCAAGATGGAGTGAGCCGTCATCGGGTGTGAATTTCAAGGCGGCGCGATACTCGACAGCCGCTCTGCTGAGCATTTCCTCATTCGCAAAAGCCGTGGCCCGAATCACATGCACATCTCGTGTGTTGCCCATCGTTCGCTCGGCAAAATCCGCTTGCCGCAAAGCCGCCCGCGGGCTATGCAGGTCGAGATCCGCATAGGCAAGACCTAAATGGGCTTCGCCGTCGTTTGGATCGCGCTGTAGGGCTGACTCGAAATCCGCCGCCGCCGGCCGCGGTTGATGAAGCTCGCTAAAGATGTAGCCGCGATTGACATAGGCTGTAACCACGCTGGGATCGCGCTGGAGCGCTTCGCTGAAATCCCGGCGGGCTTCCTCCTCGCGGTGGTAATGCTTGTCCGCATAGCCAGCGAGCAAGGGAATATCAGGCTCTTTTGGCAATATGTTCAGGTATTTCGATGTCAGAGCCAGCAGATTGTCGTATTTTCCAAGATAGAGCAGATCGTAGCCGAGATAAACAACAACATCCCTATCCCGGGGCAGCGCTTTGATCGCCTGCAGGCCGATCTCTGCGGATTCCTGATATCTGCCCTCGAAAGTCAAGTAGCGCTCTTGTTCGCGAAGAACCAGAGGCTGCCGCTTCATTTCGCCGGTGACGCGACCGAACCACGTTCCCGCTATTGCCAGTTTGTGGGCCTCAATTCCGGCGTTTATTCCGCCTGCTACGATAAATCCGTTATGCGGAGCCACAGCGTACCCTTTGCCATATGCCGATTGAGCTTTCGCATATTCCCGGTGGGAGGTATACATGTCGCCGAGGGCCAGATAAGGCTCGTATAAGGAAGGATCGACTTGGATCAAACGCTCGAAGTAGTTTTGCGCTGCGTCATCCCGGCCGGCCGCGCGCGATGCATAACCTAGAGAAATAAGTGCAAGGTGGTTATTCGGATCGGAGGAAAGAACCCGCTTGTAAACGGCGATCGCATCTTCGGTTCGACCCAGTTTCATCAGGATATCGCCGTCGAGTTGAAGACTATTGCGGTCGCTGGCGTTTATCGCCAGCGCTTGTTTGATGTCAGCCAAGGCCCCGTCCGGGTCACCTGCGCTCAGCTTGATGAGAGATCGAAGACGCAGATACGGCGCTCGATCGGTGTCCGGGGGATTGAGGGCTCCGATCGCGCTTTGAGCAACCGCGAGTTCGCTATGCGCCGCCTCCGTGTCCGCTTGCCCCTCATAAAGCGCAACCAGATCCATGTGCAATTGGATGCCGTAGAGCGGGCCTTCGGCCGGATCCTTCGGCAGGGTCGCCAGGGCGTCGCGATACTCCCGGATGGCATCCCCATCTCTTTCCTGCAATTGAGCAATTTCTGCACGAATCGCGTGCAACCGGTAATAGTCGGGATTGAGCCCGGAGACGCGTCCGAGAAACGAGTTTGCCTGGTCCATGGAGCCGATGTCGACCTCGGACTGGGCTGCGGCGAGCTGCAGGCCGAGATCTTTCGGCTCCGCGTTTGCCGCTTGAACATAAAACCTGGCTGAATCTTCGGGCTTTCCATCCAATTGATACGTAAACGCCAACTCGGCGGTAACATCCGGCGAGGGATTGCGAATCTGCTGCAGGGCGGCAATCGCGTCGGAGTAGTTGCCAAGCTCACGGTAGTATCCCGCCAGCGAACGTTCTACATCGGGATTATTCGGAGCTCGGCGCTTTGCGAGTTCGAAATAGTGGTTGGCCAGATCCATTTGCTTCAACTGCTGATAGCACAGCGCCATCAGCAATTCCGCACGGGCATCGGATCGAAGTCGCTCCGCTTTATTGAGCCAATCGAGGGCGCTGGTGTAGTCTTTGGTGCGGACATAGATTTCGCCGAGCAGCAGAAGATCGTCCCGGCGTCCCGGGCTGGAAGCGAGTACCTGCTTCAACAGGCGTTCCGCGTCATCTTCGCGGCCCATCAGGTTATAAGTCTGTGCGAGTCCGGATAGCCCGTCGAGCGAGGACGGCGCCAGCCGCAAACCCTTGGAAAAGGCGTCCACCGAGACCTGGTAGCGATGGTCCAACCGTGCGGCGTAGCCGACCAGGAACCAGAGTTGGGGATCGTTGGGGGCCGTTTGCGCGGCATGCTGAGCGTAATCGAGGGCTGGCCCGAATTCATGCCGCTGCAGGGCGAGTTCTGCGGCCCGCGCCAGGCGCGCGTTCTGAATGTTGGATCCCCATCCGAGGGACTGCTCCTGCGATTGGGTCTGACCCGTTCTGGCCTGCGAATTTCCGGAGGTGGCGGGCCCTACCTGATAGATTTGGGCTCTTGCGGCGTACGGAAACGCGACACAGACCAATACCCATGCAAACTTCAGCAATCGGAGTCGAGCAGACAAAGGGCGTCACCAACCCACAACTTTCGTTAAATGTTTTTGATTCCGGGAGCGTGGTAAACGTTGGCTAATGGAGTCGCCACTGGCGCCCAACGCTCAAATTCCGCAGTCGCTTCCCGCACAAGGCCCAGCAAAAGCAACCGCGAAGGGGGATTCTTCAATCGAACTATTAGCAAGGACGGAATTCTCTCAATCCTCTTTCTCGTCACGCGAGAGAGATGCTGCCCGGAAGGCGGTGTTTCCTTCGACGAATGGTGAGCCCATTGTTTTCCCAAGAGGCAGTTGTGCTGAAACCGGAGTCAAGTGTGGAATCTCAACGTCCGATTCCCATGAGTTTCATTTTGCTGGCTGCGGTCGTCGTCCATCTGCCGCTGCTGCTGATGAAGTTGCCGCTGAAATCGTACGACGCTAACTTTCACATTTTCTTTGCCTCGCATTATCTTCATCACTGGTTCGATCCCTGGAATACCAAGTGGTATGCGGGCTTTTCGCAAGCTACCTATCCTCCGTTGCCTCAGCAGTGGGTGGCGGTGCTTTCGAATGTCTTTGGGCTCGACATGGCGTACATGGCGGTCCAGTTCGCCGCCATTTTGCTCCTGGTAGTCGGCGTCTACCGCTTTTCGCGTCTATGGGTCAGTCCGCGGTCGGCCTCCATTGCGGCTCTAGCCAGCGTTTTTCTCGGTTCCGAGAGTTTTCTGGTCTATTCGGCGGGCCAACTGGGAACAACCTTCGCGGCGCCCATCTACCTCAATGGCCTCCCGTTTCTTTTCGATTGGGTGCGGCATGGAAAAGGACGGTCCTTCCTCAAGGCCACCGCGCTTTTTGCGGCCGCCGCCGCCGCTCACCACGCCACCCTGCTGTTCGGCTCATTTTTCTTCGCATTACCGGTGCTCGCGCTGGCGCTTCTGGACCGCGAAAATGGCGAGCGAATCTCCACAGCATCGTTTGTGGCTCGCACCGTGGCGATCACTGTAGTCGTGGGAGCGGCAATCGCCGTCGTGCTGCTTCCATTCTGGATTGCCCTGATCCATTACCCGGTAACGCAAACGCCCATCCCCCACCCCAGCCGCGCCAATTACATTCTCAGTCCGCAGTGGGGCCTGAACTACTTCGTTGTGCCCTATGGCGCATTGATCCTGGCGCTTCCCTTCATCTTCATGCGCGGCTCTATGGTGGCCCGCCTGCGTCCGTTATTGTTCGGCTTCTGGTTGGCCTTCCTGATCGGCCTCGGAGGAACAACTCCAGTGGGACGTGTTCTGCTGGGACGCGCCTTCGAAGTGTTGACCTTCGAGAGATTTAGCTATTGGGCGACTCTTCTTGCTCTTCCCTTTGTGGGGCTTCTGGGTTCAGAACTGGTCGCGCGGTATCGGACCAAGGCGGTTGTCGGTTTGACGGCGTTAGCGGCTGCCACTTGCGGATTGGCTGTGAGCTGGTCGACTTACCACCCGGCGGATGCAGATCAGGGCCTCACCGTTGAGCCGATTGCTGCATGGCTCAATCGCGATGGCCATGATCAGTACCGCTATGTCACTCTCGGTTTCGGCAATCAAATTGCGCGCCTCGCTGTGAAGACAGACGCAAGCAGCGTGGACGGCGAATGGTATTCGGGCCGCATGCTGCCGGAACTGACCCGTAATGGTGGAGGCGCCCTGACCAGCTCCAAATACTTCGGCGAAGGGGGTCTCGACGCCCTGCGCGCGATTTTGATGCACGCAAATTACTACGGGTTGAAATGGGTTCTGGTGCGTGATCCCTCGTATAACCCGTTGCTCGCGTTCGCGGGTTGGCGTCCGGTCGATTATCTCGAAGATAAGACCATCACGGTGTGGAGCAAGGATGGCGTGCCGCCGGCGACGCCGTTGAATGCACCGCAGATTCCCCCGCAGTGGCAAGGCGTGATGTGGGGCATTTTCCCCTTTGGCAGCAGCATCTTGGCCATCCTCGTGATTTTGATTCCGGAAAAACGCAGGCAGGAAGCGCGAGAGGAATATCCGATCGAAGCGGGCGATCTGGCGCCGGGGAGGTTGGCGTCATGAACAAGGGCAGATTGCTGGCGGCCGCACTGGTCATAGCCACCGTGGTCTTCATCGTCATTGGAACCGTAAAGCCCATCCCTTCCGCCGCAGCCTATGCCGGTGGACAAAATCTGTTGCCTTCTTCTTCAACGCCCGAAGAGGCAGTTCGCAATTTAGGCGACGAAATCAGCGTGCGCGACTGGGGGAAAGCTTACGCCAGTCTCGCCAATAAGACCCAGTTCAGCGAAGATGAGTTCGAACACGACTTGACCGGCTATTACCCGAGTCTGCGCACAGACGCGACTCTAAACAGCTTCGAAGTAAGGCCGCTCCACGCCACAGAAAACGATGCCGAAATGCGTTTGACCTTGCATTGGGCTACCGTATTGGGCATCTACGATAGCACTCGCGATCTCCATGTCATCCGCGCAGGCGACCGCTGGGAACCGGAATGGCCTCTCTATAAAAGACCGGCCGTTCCCCCGCAAGTGATTCCCGTCAATTATCTTCGCTGGGATGTGATCTATCCCGGGCCCGGCGATGATTGGGGGGTGCAGGGCGTCGAAGCGCCGCATGTTCGCATCGTCGATATGCGCCCGGTGCAACGTGCGGAAGGCGTGGTGATTCTGGGCGAGTTGCTGAATGACGACGTGGTGCCCGCCTACGTGTCGGTTACAGCAACCTTGCAGTCGAAAACCGGAAAAGCGCTCGCCACCGAAGATAGTTTCGACAAGATTTCGCACGTTCTGTTGCCTAAGCAGGTTACCCCGTTCCTTATCGACTTTCCGGATGCGACTCTTTCCAGTGTGGGGAGCATTCGCATGACTCCGTTTTCCACTCTGGTGCCGGCCTCCGCCGATCCGGTGATCGAAATCGACAACGCGCACCTCAATCCGGCGCCGAACGCCTCCTTGAGCGGCCAACTGATCAATGAGAGCGGCCAAATTGTGAACGTCGCGCACGTTCTTGGCACTTTCTACGACAAGTCCGGGCAGGTGGTCTGGATCGCGGACGAATATACCGACCGCGCCCTCTTACCGCAAACTCCGGAGGCGTTTCTCATTCACATTCCAGAGGATCTGGCCAGGAGAGTCAGCAGTCAGCGCACGGTGGTGGCTTCCTTCGAATACGGAGGGGTGCTGTGAGGCGGCTATTGGCGATCGTATTGGGTGGATTCGCCGCGGGCATCGCGCAGCCGGCGTTTGCGCAAAGCGGAAGCCTGACCTTGCCGAAGGCCGTCGAAGCCGGCGCCGCCTTTTCCATCGCCATTGCCGGGAGCGGCAAAGCGACCTTATACATTGCCGGGCCAGGTCAGGTTTTGGAACGTCAGGTGGACCTCGGTCAGACTGTTGCTTTTCCGGTCGGCACACTTTATAACGCAGGCCGCTACGTGGTCATTTTAGAAGAGAGCCCAGCGCCGGAGACGGGCGAATTCGACGTCGTGCCGGAAAAGAGCGTTGCAAAATTAAGTTTTCTCGCCAGGCCCTCCCGGCTGCCTGTGGGCCTTCATGATGGCGTCACTGGAGCGGTTTACGCCTTTGACGCCTACAAGAATCTGATCGTCGGGCCGACGCCGGTGTCGTTTGAATTGTCGGGTCCCTCGGGCGCGGCGCAGAAGCGCACGGTGGTCACAAAGTATGGCGCGGCTTGGACGGAATTCGATTCCACGGCGCGCCAAGGCGCGGATCAATTCGTGGCCGAAACGGGCCCGGCTTCAACGCGGCGAGTCATCAGCCAGGTGCCTGGGGACCCATGCGGGTTAACGATGACCGCGAAGCGTGACGGCAAACAAGTCCAACTCCAAACCGCTCCCATTCGCGACTGCAGCGGCAACCCCGTCCCGGATGGAGAGGTGGTTACTTTCACGGCGTCTTACGGCGACGATCAATCCACGGCGGACGTGCCGATTAAAGGGGGAATCGCCAAGATTGACATGCCGATCCATGACGGAGCTCTCGTTTCCGTCGCCAGCGGAGTGGTGATGGGGAATCAGATTAGGTGGGAGAAGTAAGCATGCTGAGGCGGATTCTCATCGTTTGTGCGGGACTTGCGCTGGCTGCGAGCATGGCGGCCGCCCAACCCTCGGTGCGCATCGAGCCGGCAACGCTCCAAGGACCGCGAGCCTTGGCCGAACAGACCGCAAATAGCGTGATTCAGGATTACCTTCAATCGTGGCGGAGCCTTAGCTTGGCTCTCGATCAGAATAACCCGGATCTTCTCGATGCTGATTTTACCGGCGACGCCAAAAGCAAACTCGCCGAAACCATTCGCGAACAAGCCGCGTTGGGAATTACTACTCGTTATCAGGACTTGGCGCACGATGTTCAGATCGTCTTTTACTCTCCGGAGGGACTGTCGCTCGAATTGACGGATCTTGTCCAATACGAGGTGCAACTGTTCGATCACGGCAAGCCAGAATCGAAACAGCAGGTGCGCGCCCGATATGTCGTGATGTTAACTCCCGCCCAGGTGCGCTGGCGGGTGC
>JASHUH010000405.1 GCA_030040115.1 Acidobacteriaceae bacterium
CCAAAGGTGTCGTGGGAGGGAATGCCGTGCGGCAACTGCAGGTAACCGCGCCGCCACTCCAGCTTTTCCTCGGCCCATAACTCGATCTCCGCAAACCTGTCGGCTCCCACCAGAACCGCGTTCACCGCCACCACCAGCAACTCCACCCGAGCGGGTTTCACTTGGGCCGACTGTCGGGGATCGTGAATCGATACAAAGACATCCGCTAACCGCAACCGGCCTGCCGTTTCCATTTCCACCGCCTGGAAACAGCACACTCGTGGTCGCTTATCGGCGCCAGCATCAAACCGGATCCCGCACCTGAAAAGACACCCCTGCGTTCATGCGATTGCCCTGGCATCGCTCCAACCGGTTGAGCCGTTCCCTGGTGGACGGTACGGCAGGAGCGCTGAAAACACCCCACTTTCCGGTTGCATGGGATTTTCGCGCTTGGCGCTGCTAGCAATTACATTCAGATCCTCCGAGCCGGGTGAACGGCCCGGCCGCACAGAGCCGCGTCTCAATGGGCCGCAACCGACGATTGGCGGTGCTCCACTTTCCGGAACAGCCACACCAGCCCAATGCAGCCAAAAGCCAGCAACGCCAGCCAACGGAATACGTCCACATACGCCCAGAGCAGCGCCTGCTGGCCTAGCTGGTGGTAAAGGAATCCCCGCGCCTGGGGGAGTGCATTCGCCGGGTTCGAAAACCGGCCGAGCCGCCTGTCCAGCCCCCCAAGGCTCTGCTGCAACCAAACCTGCATGCGCGGCACAGAGTTGATGATCTGGTTCTGGTGAAGATCGGCGCGCCGCGTCAGCAGGGTTTGCGCCGCGGAAATGCCCGCCGATCCGCCCACGTTGCGCACCAGGTTATAGATGCCCGTGGCGTTGCCGATCTGCTCGTTCTTGAGCGTCGCGTAACATTCCGTGGTCATGGGCACGAACACGAAGCTCAATGCGAATCCGGTGATCACGATGGGCCACAGCAGCGTCTCCGGCCCCACGCTCAGGTTCACGTCGCCGAAGATCAGCGCCGTGAAACCGAAGACCAGAAACCCGAAGGTGAGCAGATACCGCGCGTCCACCCGGCCGCCGAGATAGCCGATCACCGGCATTCCCAGGATCGCTCCGATGCCGCGGGGAAACACCACGATTCCCGCCCCAAAAGCCGTGTAGCCGAGTAATTCCTGGTAGAAAAGCGGCAGCACCGTGACCAGCGAATAGATGGCCACGCCAAAGGCAAAGATCAACAGGCAACCCACGGCGAAATTGCGGTCCTTGAGGACCCGCAAATCGACCACCGCCGCCCTGCCCCGCCAGGCGTGAAGGATGAACCAGATCAGAGTGATGGCAAAAACCGTCACCGCGACCCGCACCCAGAGGGCTCCGAACCAATCCGCCTCCTGGCCCTTGTCCAGCACCACCTGGAAGCACCCCGTCCAGACCACCAGCAGGCCCAGGCCCAGATTGTCGAACTTGCTCACCTTGGCATGGCGCACGTAAGGAGGATCGTGAACGAAGCGTGCGATCAGAAGGGTCGCCAGGATGCCGACGGGAAGGTTGATGTAAAAAGCGTAACGCCAGCTATAGGTGTCGGTGAGCCAGCCGCCCAGCGTGGGGCCGAGCACCGGAGCTACAACCACGCCAAAGCCGAACACCGCCATGGCCACCCCGCGCATCTGCGGTTCGAAACTTTCCAGCAGAATGGCCTGCGAAAGCGGCTGCAGCGCGCCTCCGCCGGCTCCTTGCAAGATTCGGGCGATGAGAATGAAACCCAGCGTGGGCGCCATTCCGCAAAGGAACGAAGAAGCCGTGAAAATAATCACGCAGGTGACGAGAAAACGCTTGCGCCCGAAACGCAGCGCAAACCAGTTGCTGGTGGGAAGAATGACGGCGTTGGCCACCAGATAGCTGGTCAGAACCCAGGTGGCTTCGCTGGTCGAAGCCGAGAGCGACCCTGCGATATACGGAAGCGCCACCGACACAATGGCGGTGTCCAGCACCTCCATAAAGGTGGCCAGCATGACGGCGAGGGCGATCAGCCACGGAGAAACTCCGCCAGTGAAGGCCTCTTGGCCGCTAGGCTCCGTCATGCGCTCCAGTCCTTAGCGTGAGTGGAAATGGGATGAGGATCCCTGGGAGCCGCTGGTGGGCAGAGTTGGTTAAAAAGTCATTTTAGTAGCCGGTAGAACCGCGCCGGCGGCGTGCGGCGCTTTTCGCCTGCCGCGACAGCGCGGCGTGGCTCACCGAGTTTTTGAGCTCGCGCTTCAAGGCCCGGCTCCGGGCTGGGGTTCTGGGTAAGCTGCTTTCCTCGTGAGTTCGCGGCGAGCGTTGGCCTTTTTCGTAATCGCGCTCCGCTTTTTTCCGGGTCGAGGCGCCGGTCTTGCCGGAAGCGGGCGGCTTGAGTGGGACGCCTGCGCGCCGCGCTTCGCTTAGGCCAACCGCGATAGCCTGCTTGGCGGACCTGGCGCCGTGTTTGCCTTGTCGCACATGTTCGATCTCATTGCGCACGAACTCCCCCGCCGCAGTGCTCGGAGACTTGCCCTCGCGCAGATCTTTCCGGGCTCGTTCCACAACGCGTTTCTCCGGCATAGCATTTCCTCCGCTGGCGAGTTACTTCCTGAATCGGATGCCTTTCGAAATCAACCGGATGCCTGCACCTGCCAGCCAATCGACACGAAAATCCCCCTTCGGCGCGCGCGAACCCGTCAAACGGGGAGCGTCCGTCGGGAGCCGTTCTCCGGGTCCGGCAACGCCCTCCGCGCCGCCAGGCATCCGGCCGCCGCCGGCGAATTTTTGGTCTCTTCCGGACTGCTCCCTGCGGCGTGGGCAAACCTTCAGGTCCCGCGGCGCAGGCCCTCGCTCCATCTCAATGGCGCTTGAAGTACTGCACCTCGCGCTCATGCTGTTTCGCCTGCTCGAGCGTAGAGAATGTGCCCAGGTTGCGGCGCTTACCGGTGGAGGCGTTTTTTTTGCGGGAATACAAACGGTATTGGCCGGATTTGAGTTTGCGGATCATGCCGAAGGATAGATGCAATCGGCCGGCCGGGC
>JASHUH010000406.1 GCA_030040115.1 Acidobacteriaceae bacterium
GGCCGATGTGTGGATGGTGATGGATGGCGTCAACGTGCGCGGCGCCGTGGTGCTGGTGGAAAGCGCCAAGACCGTGGCGCTGGTGACCGTGGCGGGCAATCTAAGCCCCGTCGATCTGCTTCACCTGCGCGGGCATTTCGGCATTCCGCGCTTCGATGGCGATACGCTGCGGGACGCGCAATAGGGCTGGCGGCGGAGTGGCGCGCCGGTGGTAAGGCCCTTCAGCTTTCTCAAGCAGTTCTGGAATGGAGTCGTAGCTGAGTCCCGGCTTGAGTCCCATTGCATACGGAGTGACGACGAACCGCTTCTTTTTCTCGGGTCTTTGCGCAGCGGTGAGGCCAAGGCGGAGGAGATGGTTAACCGTTCCTTTGAACGATTCGCCCGAGCCGCGCATCTCCAGCTTGATGAGCGCGGCGACATCGTCGTCGAGAGTGAGCGTGGTGCGCACATCATGATGCTAGATTCGGTAGCATCATGATGTCAATGCAACGGCCGCAAACTTCATCGCCGTTGTCCATTCATGGTCTGCGGCGCATTGAGCTTAAGTCCTTTCGCGGTTTGCCACTCCCGAATTTGAGGTGTTAGCCTCTTTGTTTGATCCTCAATCCGGAAAGGGCCTCCCTAAACATCATGCAGAAGACGTATAACGGCCTGGAGTTGCCGAAGAACGGCGAGCCGATCGCCTACCGGGACGGGAAATTTGCGGTTCCCGATCACCCCATCATTCCCTACATCGAGGGCGACGGCATCGGGCGCGATATCTGGAAGGCGTCGCAGCGGGTCTTTGACGGCGCTGTGGAAAAAGCCTACGGCGGCAAGCGCGCCATTCGCTGGTTCGAGATTTTCGCCGGCGAAAAGGCGTTTTTGCGGTTCAACACCTGGTTGCCTGACGAGACCGTCGCGGCGGCGCGCGATCTGCGCGTTTCCATCAAGGGGCCGCTGACCACGCCCATCGGCGGCGGCATTCGCTCGCTCAACGTGGCGCTGCGGCAGATCCTCGATCTCTACGCCTGTGTGCGCCCGGTGAAGTATTACCAGGGCGTGCCCAGCCCGGTGAAGCATCCTGAGAAGCTCAACGTGGTGATCTTCCGCGAGAACACTGAAGACGTGTATGCAGGCATTGAGTTCAAGGAAGGCACAGACGACGCAGCGCAGCTGATCGCGTTTCTGAACGACGACTTGCTGTCCAAGACCAAAAAGAAAATCCGCGCCGACTCGGGTGTGGGCATCAAACCCATTTCGATTACCGGCACCAAGCGGCTGGTGCGCTACGCGATTCGTTACGCGCTCGAGACCGGCCGCAAGACGGTGACGCTGGTGCACAAGGGCAACATCCAGAAATTCACCGAGGGCGCTTTTCGCGAGTGGGGCTACGAAGTGGCCACCGAGGAGTTCCGCGAGCAGGCGGTGACCGAACGCGAGAGCTGGATCCTGGGCAACGTGGAGGCGAATCCGGCGCTGACCATTGAGCAGAATGCGGCCATGGTCGAGCCGGGCATGGAACTCGCGCCGCAGAGCTTTCGCGATGCGGTCTGCGCAGAAGTCAAGGGAGTGCTCGACGCCATCGGCGCATCGCACGGCGCCGGCGCGTGGAAGCAGAAAATCCTGGTTAACGACCGCATCGCCGATTCCATCTTTCAGCAAATCATCATCCGCCCGGCGGAATATAGCGTGCTGGCCGCGCCCAACCTCAATGGCGACTATATTTCTGACGCGGCGGCGGCGCAGGTGGGTGGACTGGGCATCGCGCCGGGCGCGAATATCGGCGACGGCTACGCAGTGTTTGAGGCCACGCACGGCACCGCGCCCAAGTACGCTGACCGGGATGTGATCAATCCCGGCTCGGTCATTCTTTCGGGAGTGATGATGCTCGATTTCATTGGCTGGAAGGAAGCCGCGCGCAAGATCGAGAACGCAATGGAGAAGACCATCCAGCAGAAATTCGTCACCTACGATTTCGAGCGGCAGCTTGCGGGCGCCACCAAGGTGGGAACCAGCGAGTTCGCCACGCGCATGATTGGGAACATGTAAAAAAGTGGTCAGGGATCAGGGGTCGGAAATACGTTACTTTTTCGATGAGACTTCGCAACCATTTTTCACCATAAGCCTCAGCATCAGGAAGGCGCCTCATCGAACCGGCGATGATCGCGGTTGACCACTAACCACTAAAATGGGGAGAATCACATGCGGAAAAAAGTAAGCATTGTGGGCGCCGGCAACGTAGGCGCAACCGCCGCGCATTGGATTGCGGACAAAGAATTGGCCGACGTGGTGCTGGTGGACGTGATCGAGGGCGTGCCTCAGGGCAAGGGACTCGATCTGCTCGAAGCCATGCCCATCGCCAGGCGCGACGTGCATGTCAGCGGCTCGAACGACTACGCGGCCACCGCCAATTCCGACGTGGTGATCATTACCGCCGGCATTCCCCGCAAGCCGGGCATGAGCCGCGATGACCTGTTGCACACCAACTTCAAGATCATGTCCGACGTGGTGCAAAAGGTGGTGGCGCAATCGCCGGAGTCGATTTTGATTGTCGTGTCCAATCCGCTCGACGCCATGGCGCAAACCGCTTATCGTCAGGCGGGCTTCAATCGCGAGCGCGTCATCGGCATGGCGGGAGTGCTGGATTCGGCGCGCTTTCGCGCCTTCATCGCCGAAGAGCTGCAGGTGAGCGTCGAAAATGTGACCGCGTTTGTGCTCGGCGGCCACGGCGACACCATGGTGCCGCTGGCCCGGTACTCCACCGTTGCCGGCATACCCATCACCGAGTTGATTGCTCCAGAGCGGTT
>JASHUH010000407.1 GCA_030040115.1 Acidobacteriaceae bacterium
TCCCCGCCGTGGAACTGGTCGAAGCGGCGTCGGAACCGGCTCTGGCGTACGCCATGGCGCGGGCGCTCGAGCGCGCGCGGCCGGTCGACTCGCGCCTGGCGCGGGTGCATGATTGCCTCTGGCTGCGGATGTGGCTGCGGCCCCGGACCTGCGCGGCGCCCGCGCTCGACGCGGTCTCTGATCTGATCGGCTCCGCGGGCGGGTCTTGAACCGAGCGGCGGGGAAGGAAACGCGCCGGCCGACAAGCTGGCTACGCCTCATGCTTCGGCCGCGCGCGCCGATAGGCAAAGAAGGCGGGGAAGCCGGGGCATGAGCGAGATTCGAGCTTTGATCGTTGACGATTCCTCGGTAATGCGGAAGATCGTAGAGCGCACCTTGCGCCAGGCGGGTCTGGAATCTCTCGTCGCGCACGAAGCCGGAAGCGGCAGTGAGGCGCTGGAAGTTTTAGAGGTTAAACCCGTCGACCTCATTCTTTCCGATATCAATATGCCGTTGATGGATGGCCTCGAATTTCTGCGCCAGATTCGCGCTCGCAACCTGGCCGCCGGTGTGCCGGTGGTGATGATCACCACCGAATCCAGTGAGGAGCATGTGAAGCAAGCCATCCAGGCCGGGGCGCGCGGCTACATCCGCAAGCCCTTCACGGCCCAGCAGGTGAAGGACCGTGTGTTGCCCCTGGTGGGCAAAGCGTGAGGAGGAAGCAGAGTGCTCGCAAACGATGTGCACGCGAAGGTAGTCGTACGGCCACGCGAACCATGCGCGGAAATCACGGGCCGGGATGAAACCTCGCCGGGTGGAACAGCGACCGCGGCAGGAGGACCCGAGACGGTGGTCTCGTTGCGCGCATCCATCGAGCGCGTCGCCGACCCCAAGCATCTGGATGCGAGCGTGGAAGAGGTCTTTCAACTGATGCTAGGACTCGCCTGCCGGCGGACCACCGAGCCGCCTCCCCAAGAGCCGGAATCGGTGACCGCGATGGTCGGTTTTGGCGGAGCGCTGAGCGGCGCCTGCGTTTTGCGGTCGGGAGGCGTGGCCGCGCTCCGCATCGCCGCTCACATGACGGGCATGGAATTTGCCGGGATCGACGATACCGTCAAGGACGGAATGGGCGAAATCTGCAATATGCTGGCCGGAGTCTGGAAGGGCAAGGCGCCGGAGCTGGCCGCCCGCTGCATGCTCTCGGTTCCGGCGGTGATCACGGGCCGGGACTACAACCTCCACGTGCAGTCGCCCGAGTTTCAGCTCCACCACATCTACACCTTCGGGGAAGCCAGCTTCGAAGTGACAATTATCTGCGACGGGGTGCAGTGAGCTGTCGACTTGCGGTGGGTTGCAATGAGCCGGTGCTTTGCGAAGTCTTCGGCGGCAACGAACTGCGCCCACATCGCCCTCTTGTCCCCCCATCGATTTCCAGCCGCCTCTCCGGATGGGCGCGGGCCTCGACCGGAACCCAGCGCCGCCGGCCGGACCTATGATCGCGTGCGTGAACCGGCGCTGTTGGAATGGCGTTTCTTTGTCCAGCGAATCTCCACCTTGCGCCGCGAACGCACCAATTCCTAATTTCCTCTAATCTCCTTCCAGTTTCCACGGTTTCCGATCTGCATGCTCCCCTGCAGCCTGAAGGAGAAGCGGCCATGGACAGCGGTGATTACGCGGCGACGACCGGCCTGTTGGCGCGGATGCAGGCTCTGGATACGGCCGCCGCCAATCTGGCCAACGCGCAAACGCCCGGTTATCGGGCCGAACGGGAGTATTTCCGGTCTGTGCTTCTGGGCCCGGACGCTGCGGATTCCGAATTGGGCGGAACCGTGAACAACTACGGTTTGTTAGGCGGCGACCGCCTGAGCATGACCCAGGGAGCGGTCCAGCAGACGGGCAACCCTCTTGACTTGGCCATCGAGGGAGAGGGCTTTTTCATGGTGCAGACCGCGAATGGCCCGCGTTACACTCGCGACGGCAGTTTTCATCGCGCCCGGAATGGGCAATTAGTCACCGAGGCGGGCGAGCCGGTGCTTTCCGCCGCGAAGCAGCCGATTCAGATTCCGCCCGGCGAGGTGACGGCGGGCGCCGACGGCGTGTTGTCGGTCGCGGGCGGAACGGTAGCCACGATCGGCGTCTTCACTTTTCCTGCAGGCACGCAGCTTACGCCGGAAGGGGCCAATCGCTATGTCGCGCCCCAAGGCGTTGCGCCCGCGTCGGCCCAAAGCGCTTCCGTCCGCCAGGGGGCCATCGAAGCCGCCAACGAGGACGTGGTTCAGGGGACCCTGGATCTGGTCATGATGCAGCGCCAGGCGGAGATGATGCAGCGGGCGCTGACCGTCTTCGATGGGCAGTTCAACAAGTTCGCCGCCGAGGACTTGCCCAAAGTTTAGGAGCAGGGACCAAGGACCGAGAGGCCGGGGACCAGGGACTGGAGAGCGCAGGGGAAAAAGGAATCCGGGTTCGTGAGCTGAAAGCTGGACCGCCGATCTTTGACCACTGACCACTGATTACTGCGCACCGGAGGTGCGCCGCTATGATTCGAGCCTTGTACACCGCCGCCAGCGGCATGAGCGCGCAGCAGTTGAATCTGGACACCATCGCCAATAACCTGGCTAACTCATCGACGACCGGATTCCGACAGTTGCGCCTGGACTTTGAGGACATGGTCTACCAGAACCTGGTGACGCCAGGGGCGGCGCAAAGCCAGAACACGGTTTCGGCAGGGCTGCAGATTGGTCTGGGCACAATGGCGGCGGCCACCGAGGTGATCAATACGCAGGGATCGCTGAACGAAACCGACAATCCGCTGGACGTAGCCATCGAAGGGTCGGGATTCTTCCAGGTGCAGCAGCCGGACGGAAGCATTGCCTACACCCGGGCCGGCCAGTTCCAATTGAACAACCAGGGCACCATGGTGACCACCGCGGGCGATCCGCTGATTCCGACTATCACCATCCCCCCCAACGCCACTGCGGTGACGATCACCCAGTACGGGGTGGTGAACGCCACTTTACCCGGACAGCAGAATCCCTCGCAACTGGGACAGATCCAACTGGCCACGTTTCCCAATCCGGGCGGCCTGGAGAGCATGGGCAA
>JASHUH010000408.1 GCA_030040115.1 Acidobacteriaceae bacterium
TTTTCGGCGTCCTCGTCGGGAATTTCCAGGTCGAACGCCTCCTCGAACTGCATCACCAGTTCGACCACGTCCAGCGAGTCGGCGCCCAGGTCTTCCTGGAAGCTCGCCCCTGGCGTGACCTCGGCCTCATCCACCTGCAATTGCTCGACGATGATCTGCTTTACCTTCTCTTCTACGGCCATGCGTGCGTCTCCTCGTGTTCAACGGCTGAACCGAAATCTCCGGGCTAAAACGTTCCGTTCTCCGCTCGTGCGCCGGATGTACCGTTCCGAGGCGGAGAAAAACCACCGCCGCGCGCAAAAAATGCGCATGGCTCCGAAACTTCAAGTCTACCGGGCAGGTGGGGGTGTGTAAAGACGAGCTCTGTGGGGAAACGGTTGAAGACACAGGGAATAAGGCGCCCGAACCGGAAATCGGCAGGCCCGTGCGTCCGACCAGGGAGTTTTGCCGGGAAATGCACAAGAGGAAAGCGTATATTTGGCGAAGAGACACTTGCGGGAATCGGGGGAAACCATGCTGGCCTTGGTGGTGGGTGCAGTGGCGGCGATCGCTGGCATTCTGGTGGGCTTCTGGCTTCGCGCGGCTGCGGCGCGGACGGAAATAGCGCAAATCGAGTCGCGCAACTCCCAGCTTGGCCGGGACCTGAATGAGGCACGCACCAAGCTCGAAGGAACGCAGGCCGAATCGTCCGCACGCGCCGGGTTCGAGGCCCTTGCCGCCGAGCGCGGAAAGCAAATCGACGATTTGCGCCGGGAGTTGCAATCGAAGAGCGATGCGGAGCGCTCGCTGGCCGCGCGCGTCAAAGAGCTCGAAGCCGAGCTTCGCAACGAGCATCAGAATCTGGCCGAAAAGGTGCAACTGCTCGAAACTGCAAAGGAGGCGTTGGCCAACCAGTTTCAGACGCTCGCGGGAAAGATTCTCGATGAGAAATCCAAGTCGTTCTCCGAAAGCAGCCAGAAGGAAGTGGTCGGTCTCCTTAATCCGCTCAAGACCCAAATCGAGGAATTTCGCAAAAAAGTCGAAGAAGCACAGACCGATTCAAAGACGGGCGTGGCGACTCTGCAAGGTTTGATCGGCGGCTTGAGCAGTCTGAACCAACAACTCAGCGAGCAGGCTCGTAACCTCACCACCGCGCTGCGCGGTTCGGCCAAGACACAAGGCGATTGGGGCGAATTCATTTTGCGCGATCTGCTTGAGAAGGCTGGGCTGCGCGAAGGCGAACAGTTCAGTTTTCAGCAAAGCTTTTCAGGGGTTGAGACCAGCGACGGCGAAAAAGCCAAGACCGCGCGCACCGACGTCATTGTTTCTTTGCCCGGCGGGCGCAGCCTCGTCATCGATTCCAAGGTGTCGCTGACCGCCTACACCGATTATGTGCACGCTGCCGAAGATATGGCGCGTAGCGCGTCGCTCAATCTGCACCTGGCCAGCGTGCGCGGCCACGTGGTGGCTCTGGCGAAAGCCGGATATCATCGTCTGCCGGGCTTGGAAACGCCGGATTTCGTGGTCATGTTCGTCCCCGTCGAACCGGCTTTTCTGCTTGCCCTGCAAAACGACGCCCCGCTTTGGGCCGACGCCTATCAACAGGGAATCCTGTTGGTCGGACCGACCACCCTGCTCTATATCATCCGCATTGTCAATGTGCTGTGGCAGCAAGAGGCGCAAGCCCGCAATGTGAAGGAAGTGATGGACCGCGGCGCCAAGCTCTACGAAAAATTTGTGGGCTTCATCGCCGACATGGAAGCCGTTGGTAAGGGCCTGCGCGACGCCACCCGCTCTTATGAAGACGCGCGCAGCAAACTGGGCGCCGGACCAGGCAACCTGGTCAAACAGGTGGAGATGCTGCGCCAGCTCGGCGTCAATCCGCGCAAGACTCTGCCCGCGAAGTTGCTGGAGATTGCCGAATTGGATGAGCCCGGCCTGACGTTGGCGCCGGAGGCGGTCACAGCCTCCGAAGACGGCCGCTAAAATATTGCCGCACTGCACGATGCACTCGCGAGCGGAAATGCCCACTTCTCAGAAGACGAACGCCGGATGAGCGACTCGCGGCGCAGGGACCTGGCGCCTGCGCGAACCGGCGAAATCCGATACCATGGATTGTGACCTTGCTTGCGTCCCCGCCGGGGGCTCGTATCTCTCGCCGTCATTTCCTTGCCGCCGGCGCATGTGCTGTTGGAGGCTTGGCGCTCTATGCCGGCGAATTCGAGCGCCATGCCATCCAAGTCACACGCCGCGACGTGTTTTTCGCCGATTTTCCCCAAGCGTTTGACGGCTTTCGCGTGGCCCAGCTCAGTGATGTTCATCTCGATGAATTCACCGAGCCTTATTTCTTGCGCGACGCCGTAGCCCAGGTCAATCGCCTCGCTCCCGATGCCGTCTTCCTCACCGGTGACTACGTCACCCGCGAAATCGGCACGCGCAAGTTCGCCATCGGCGCCGCCTGGCAATGCGCCGGCATCCTCAAGACCCTCCAATGCCGCCAGGTCTACGCCATCCTCGGCAACCACGACGTCGCGGTCAGCGGGCCGGAGGTAACCCGCGCATTTACCTCCAACGGCATTCCCATGCTCATCAACTCCAACCTACCCCTGGAGCGCGACGGCGCCCGCATTTGGCTGGCCGGGCT
>JASHUH010000409.1 GCA_030040115.1 Acidobacteriaceae bacterium
ACCTGAACATTGGGCGTGTCCCCGGCCATAATGCTGATATCGCCGCGTGGATCCTCGATTTGGACGGTGGCGTTGGCCGGAACCGGCTGGCTCAAAGCCTGCTGGTCGCTCTCGTGCTCGGGTAATCCAAAAAAGTTGAAGAAATCGCCGTTATTTCCATTCCACGGCCCGATCCACGGCCGCATATGGCTCCATCCGGCAGCGAAAATCCCCACGATAGCGACCAGAATCAGCAGGCCCACATAGCTGCCGCCCCGGCGCACCGGCGCGCTTCGTCTCAGGTCCAGAACCCATTCTCCCAGTAGCGCCAGGCCGGCTCCGATCAGCAACAGCGGCCACCAATGCCCATACCAGGTCCAGAATTGCGGGCCGGAGATGCGGCCGTTATAAAGCAGCAGGCCCACAACCCCGATCGCCACCAGGATGAGGGGACCCACAACCGAAGGAACCTGGGGCCCGTACACTCCCCAATAATTTGCTTTCCACGCGTGGCGTTGCGCCCGCCAGGCGTCGCGCTGGGAGCGCCACGCAGCGCGCTGCTGTTCCCGGTAGATGCGCCATTGCGTCTTCGGATCGTAAGGCGGAACGCCGCCTGGAGGCATATTCGGGGGTGCACCGCTCATAATGAACCTCCACCAGGACCTTGGCTTAAATCATGCGGAGGAGCCGGAACAATCGACGTGGAGGGTTGGCCCGCATAGGGCTGCGATCCGCCAGGTCCACTCGCCCCAGAATACGGCCCGCCAGGGTAGGGTCCGGCAGGATAGGAGCCTTCCGGCGGAAACTCCTCCCGCGTCAACGCCACCCGCTCCGCCAGCTTCAGCACTCCAATCAGAATCAGCAGCAAGGGGATGAAAATCCCCCAACCCGCTACGTGCGCCTCGTTGAGGAGCGCCACGATGCCCAATAGCAGCAAAACGGCCGGCCAGGTCAAACGGCGAATCAGAAAATAGTGGCTCAACGTGAACCTCCTTGCACGTTCTCATGCGATTCACCTGGCGCATTCGGCCGTGAATTTACGGGTGGGGCCGCGGGCATTTCTTGCAGTCGGCGCACCACCAGCCACGCGCCCAAGCCAATCAGCAGCACCGGCCAGGTGAACTCAAAAACCCGGCCCGACAAAAGATCCCACTGCCCCAGCAGGAATAGCACGCCCAATCCAATCAGCACGATCGCCCCGATCGGCTCCTTGCGCCGCCAATCCAGGTGCGGTGGCGCCGCCGGAGGAACGCCGGGCTGCGTATATCCCGTGGCGGGCGGTCGGCCTCCATATGGGCTCCCATACGAGCCACCGTACGGGCCTGGATAGGGTTCCGGATACGGTGGCGGCTGATAACCGGTCTGATAGGGGCTCGAAACCGGCGCCGGGCGCCCTTCACCAGCGGGCGGCGTGAAGCCCGCCGCAGATGGACCGGGCCCCGCCGGTCCCGCTCCCGGATGCGGCCGTCCCCCCAGGTTCAGCCAGTTGCCTACTTCATTCAGCCCCAGCGGATCGGGCAGCGGCTGGCCCTCCCGAATCGCCTTGGCCGTATGGAATGCTTCGAATGACTGGTAAAGAATCCACGCCGGAATCAGCAACCCAAAGAGCCCGTAATGCGTCGTGATGCTGATAATCACCACGAAAATCACGACGTGAATGAGCCCTTTGAAAGTCTGTCCGTTGTACATGGCCCCCACTCCCGGAATCAGCCCCAGCACCGCCGCTAACCCCGGATTGGGACCGCCCAGAGAGGGAGCAATGAACGGATTGGGAACGCTCTGCCACGCCGTCCAGCAGTTCTCGCACAGAACTTGCCCGCCGGGCGCATTGCGCACGCAAGCGCCGCACAACGCCTTGCCGCAGTTCTGGCAGTACGCCGCCGCGGTCACACCGCTATGGTTTACGCAGTCCATATTTTGCTCCTCTCTTCCTCTTCCATGGCGCTTTTCTGGAGTCGCCGAACTGCGTTCTCCCGCCCACCGATCATCAGGGAAGCCTCGACATAATCGCCGCAATCGTTCTGCGGGGGCCGGGCCGCGGGCTTGCCGGACTGTTGCGGAGACGACTGCCGAGGAAGATCGACCCGCGACCCGCCGCCCTTCTCCATCCGCTTCGACTCGCCCGCTCCGGCCGGCGGCGTCTGTTTCTGCTGCTGGTTGTTTTCGCTGTCGCCCGTTTGTCCGCGCAACTCACGCATCGTCGATTGCACTTCGTACACAAAGCGCAGATGGTCGTAATAGCGGATAATCGGAACCGACGCCATGGTCAGCCGCCGCTCCATAAACGCCCGCACCGCCGTCGGCCGCAGGCTGGCCAGCTTCAGATCCGTCAACCGGACCCCGGCCAGATTCAGCGTGAGCGCGATGGAAAAGAACGCCATCGCGGCGGTCATCAGCAGGCGCGGCTCCGCCCAGCGCCGCACCTGGCCCATAAAGCCCGGCCGCTGCCAGGCGGAAATCACCATTCCCGGCGCGATCACCCCGGCGCCCAGGGCTGCGATCGGCTCGTGGAACGTCCGATGGCCCGGCCCGGTTGTGGCCAGTATCCGGTCTAACAGCCCTTCGGACATTTCCGGTTCGGGCGACAGAAACTGAAGCCACTCGCGGCCGCGCCGCGCCTCGTCAAACAGCTCCGTACACGCCGCACAGCCGCCCATGTGCGCGTTGAAGGCAGCCTCATCCTGGGGGCTTAGCAGCCCGTCCAGCGCGTCGGTCAACTGCGTCTCCCACAGCCCGCAGGCCGGAGAAGCCGGAATGTAGCTGCGCTCTGTCATGGCTACATCATCTCCCTTTTATTACGTTCCAACAGCCTCGCCAGTTCCGCGCGTCCCCGGCTGATGCGGGACTTGACCGTCCCCTCGGGAATGCCGAGAATCTGCGCGATCTCCTTGTAATCCAAATCCTGCAAATCACGTAAAATCACGGCTTCGCGCAATTCTGGCGAAACCTGCGCCAAAGCCTTCTGCACTATCTTTTCCAGTTCTCTCCTCGCCGCCATCTCGTGTGGCGAGGGTCCGGCTGCGCTAAGCCGCTCTAGCGGTTTCAGCTCTTCCTGCGCGTCCCATCCCTCGTCCAGTGAGCCGGTTGCGCGCAGGTTTCTGGTGCGCCTGAAGTTATCCACCAGCAGATTGCGGGTCATGGTCGCAATCCAAACCTGCAGGCTGCCGCGGCGGGCGTCAAACGAGCCCAGGTTCGAGTAAATCTTTAGAAAAACGTCCTGCGTCAGGTCTTCTGCATCCGCCGTGTTGCCGGTGAACCGGTAGCAGAGCGCATACACCCGCTTATGGTGCATGCGGACCATCTCCGCCCATACGCTCGAATCTCCATCCAGGCAGCGCCGGACCATCTGGCTCCAGTCGATCTCAACAGATCCAATTGGCCCTTCCCCGCGCATTCTGGTCGCTCCGTGCGGCGCCGCGGCAAACGGCGCGCCCGCCACGTGGTCCGGGCTTGCAGCCGGGTTGGGGCGGGCGTCCCGAGCATTCCGGACGGCCCGCGCCGCAGGCGCCCGCCTCGCGGACGCCTGCGCAAACGGCGCCATGCACCAGCTTAATGTACCCGCGCACTGCATAGCGCTTCCTACGCAGAACCTGGCTCGGCGGTTCCCAGGACAGAAAAGCCCACCGCGCGGTGGGCTCTTCGCCATGCAGCATGCCGCTTCGCGAGACGATCTTATGCTTGGCTACAGAGCGCCGCTGCTTGATCTGGTCCGGTGCGACTGTGCCGGAAAGCGATTCCAGGAAGAGCTGCAGAAGCGGAATTGCAGCGCCTGCAGCTTCTCCAAGGCGCCCTATTCGCCGGGATCAAAATCATGCTTACGCGGCGATCAAATCTTTGTTGATCTCCACGCCCAAACCCGGACTTTGAGGCAAGTTCAGATAGCCTTCCTTGTCCACCAGTGGGGGGCTCTCCATAATCGCGAACCCATTGGTGTACGCCGCGACGGGCGGGTCATGGAGGATCTCGATCCACGGCGAGTTCGGCCAGGAGGCGATGGCGTGAAGCTGGGCAATGGTGCCCAGATTGCCTCCGCCGTGGTGAGGAATCAATCTCTTGTGGTGCGCCTGGGCCAGAGGCCCGATCTCGCGAAAGCCCGTGACCCCGTCGGCCACCATAATGTCCGGCTGCACGATGCTGTAGACCTTCTGTTCGAGGATCCACCGGTATTCGTGCACGCCGCGATTGTTCTCTCCTCCAGCGATGGGAATATCCACCGAGCTGCCCAGCCTGGCCAGTTCGTCGAAAGAGTAGCGCAGCCGCGGTTCTTCCAGCCAGAAAACGTTCAAACGCTGGTATTCCCGCGCGGTGTCCAGCGCGCGACGAAAATCCCACATCACCCCCGGCTGCCAGGAGCCAAACGACTGGGCCTGGTTGGCGTCCACCATGATCGTCATATCGTCGCCCACCGCTTTGCGCACCGTTTCGACCAGTTGCACGTCCTCTTTCAACGTGGGGTAATGCGCCCGGAGCTTGATCGCCTGCCAGCCTTGCGATTTGAGCTCGACCGCCATCCGGGCCCTTTCCTCGGGCGTGGAAAGCTGGATCATGCTGGCATAGGCCGGGACCCGATCCTTGTCCGCGCCCCAGAGTTTGTAAAGAGGTTGGCCGGTGGCTTTGCCCATAAGGTCCCACAGCCCAATTTCCAGCGCTGAAACGGTGCGCGGACTTCCCCCCAGGTAATACCGCAGTGGGCCGGCCAGCTGCTCGATGTCGAACGGGTCCTTACCCATCAGTTGGGACTTGGCCCTCTCCAGCCATCCAGGGTCCATTCCCGGCCCAATGCCCGAGAGTCCCTGATCAGTTTGAATCTCGATGACCGAGCCGCCGCCGATCCGATGCGTAGTCACCGTTCCCGGATCCCACGCCGCTTCCATCTTGCCGGTTTCGCGCACAACTTTCAGGTTCACGATCCGGATGTCGGTGATCTTGAGCCGGACCGCAGAGCGCAACTGCGGCATGAGCGAGGCTAACTGCGGTGTCAGCACGGCAAGCGGCGCCGACTTCAGAAATTCTCTTCGCTGCATAGTCAACCCCCAGAGAATATACCAACCCTGTAGTTAGGAATAATCGAGGGAAATGCTCTCGCCGATAAGGAATCCCGACGCGCCCCAAAAGCCTGAGGCTGCCGCCGAACAGATCTGATAAGCGGATAGGTGGGGGACTGGCCCGCCTGTTGCTCCGATGGGATTTGTGGCGCAGCAGCTTTACCCCTATTCATCCCCGTCCCAGGATGCTCCTTGATTCGAAAATATTGGTGAAGCAATGAAATTCCTGCAGATTGCTGTCAGGCAGCTTTGGCGCTCGTCAGCACTTTGCGCAGCTCTCGTCCGACAATCTCATCTTCGCCAGGCTGGAGCATCCACGTTCCCACGACGATCTGATTTTCCCCGCTTCCATCGCCGGTGATGGAGTGCTTGCTTCCGGTGGCGGGATTGAGTTCGATCGACGGATCCTGGGCGCGCAGCTTGTCGTGAACTTCACGCGGCGTGATGCCGACGACCGATGGATCGTAAGTCAGCACCAGATGCGGCACGTGGTTGGCTACGGGAGGAACAAAAATGCTGGTTTGCACGGTGGGAATGTGCTTGACCATGTGGGCGATCACGTTGCAGCGCTCCGTGTATTCCTTCTCCATCGCTTCGTCATTCTGCTCCAGGATCCAATCCACCGCGGAGACCATGCCCACAATCTGTTCTTTGGCCACCTTCATGCCTCGTCCGACGCCTTCATCGTACGGATTGTTGTTGGCCGCGGCGAGCGCAATCATGTTCTTTTTGCCCAGAAGCAAGCCCGCATTCTGGGGGCCGCGCAGGCCCTTTCCTCCCGAGAAACACACCGTGTCGAAGCCCATTTGCGTGTACTTCCACAGGTTCGAAATCGGAGGCATATCGGCGGCGGCGTCAATGTTGCAGGGAATGTTATGGCTGTGCGCGACCGCCAGCCAGTCTTCATGACTGATTTCACCACCCCGGGCCGCATTGAAAAAGTTGGTCATTACCGTCTTGGGCGTAAACGCGTTCTTATAATCGTCCATGGTCTCGACTTCGACAAAATTGAGTCCACACAGATAAAAGGCGTGATCGTATCCGTACCGGTGCGCCTTTTGCACGATGATTTCGTTCTTTCCCTCGGAAACTTTTTCAGGAATATCGCCGGGCTTGAGATCGGGATTGGCGGTCTGGACGCAGGCTGCGGCAGCCAGCGTCAATGCCGAATCCGCGCCGCAACTGACAAGCGCAGCCTCGCAATGAAGCTGGTTGGCGATATACTCCCCCGCTTTGCTCTGCAAGTCGCTGAGATGCACGGGATGATGCGCCGCCTGCGCCACCGCCTCCTGCACCTGGGGCGGCATGGTGGACGCCGTATACATGGTGTAAGTGCCCGCCGCGTTGATCATCTTGGTGACGCCGAGTTTTTCATAGTAATCCGGCCGCGGTGCGCCCGCTG
>JASHUH010000410.1 GCA_030040115.1 Acidobacteriaceae bacterium
GCGTGTTGCGGGGGGCCTGCTGGATGGGCCGCAGGAAGGGGGACAGAAGCGATTTCGAGCTAAGGGGATCAGCAGCATCGAGTTACCCCACAGCAACTTTCGCTCGCCCTTATAGCAACCCAACTTTCGGACTTTTTCGGTTAGTCATTTGATTTCAACAAGTTCCCGTGCGGTAACCGTAGGTTACTACGCAGCAAACCAGCCGGGGCGAGGTGTCGCAGCGTAAAGCCGATGCCGTAGGCAGCGCTGCTCTTCGGAGGCTATCGGGACGCGGAATTCAGCGCCGCGAACGCCAGGCGTACACTGCCCACATGACCAAGCAGCTTCTTCGGGGACAGGACCTAGAACAGCGAGCGCGAGAGCTTGGCGTCGATATTCAAGGCTCCTCGCGTACGGGAAGTTCATCAGGCACTCGTCCGCGTGCCGAGGATTATGAGCTTCAGCAACGGGTCATCGAAGCCGAACGGTCCAAGCGGACAACACCTCTAAGCAAAAATAGAGGTCCTTCACTGTGAACTGGATGTAAACCTGTGGCTATATTACATCGTCTACTTAATATTGAGGACAAATATGAAGCGTTTTTCCCCGGCAAGGTGCCTCTATGGGGTTTGTGTGCTTTTGTGGTGTCTTATCGCGTTGAACTCAGTCGCGAAGCCAGCCTATGCGTACGTGGATCCGGGTTCGGGGCTGCTGCTGATTCAGATCATCGGCTCGACTTTTGCTGGAATGGCGTTTATGCTTCGCAAACACATCCGCCAGTTTTTTGCGCGGTTTGGGAAAAATCTTGGAGAAGTCGGCAGGGAAGTTGGCAAGCGCTGAGGTAATCTCCGGGCCGGTCGGAGGCACGTTTCGTGATCCCCAGGGTCGGCTGTACCAAAGCGGCGATTGTATGCTCCGTGAAATCTACCCGGAGCACGTGGCTTCCGTGCTGTTGTGGATTCGCTCGCCCCTCGCGCAACGATGGATGCAAGAAAGCCGCATGGTTTCTGCGGAAGTGTTGTCAGGAGATCCCGCCGGACACATGGTTTTGGCGCATCCTCGCATCTTCTTTCCTTCGTATCCGTGGGAGTGGACGCCAGGCCAATGGAAGCATGCCGCTTTGCTTTCGATCGAGATGTGCGAGGAATCGCTTGAGAGCGGATACATTCTGAAGGATGCAACACCCCTGAATGTCCTCTTCACAGGGCCGCGGGCAGTTTTTGTGGATGTGCTTTCGTTTGAGCGGCGTGACCCGCAGAGCCCTTTGTGGGTTGCCTATGCGCAGTTTGTCCGCACATTTCTGATGCCGCTAGTTGCTTACATTCATCTTGGCTGGCCGTTGTCAGCAACGCTGCAGCGCCGCGACGGATACGAACCCGCGGATCTGGCGCCGTGGCTACCATGGGCACGGCGCTGGAGATTTCCGCTGCGCCCGCTAGTGACGCTTCCGCTGTTATTGCAGAAGCGGGTGTATGAGAAGAGCGCCGGAGCGCGGGAGTATCGGCCGCAAATGGCGCCGGATGCCGCTGCGTTTGCTGCGTCCAGGATGCTGCGCAAGACCCGTCGGCTACTGGAGGCGCTGGACGTTCCGCATCGGGTGTCGCGTTGGAGCGATTACACAGACACGGCTTGTCACTACGGAGCGGCAGATCACGCTGCAAAGCAGGGCTTTGTGCGCCGCTGTCTTGAAGAGATGCGGCCGTTGCGTGTGCTGGATGTGGGCGCAAACACGGGCATGTATTCGCGGATCGCGGCGGAAGCTGGCGCCGAGGTGGTGGCGTGGGACAGCGATGTGCAGGCGGTGGACGCCAACTGGAAGACTTCTCACAGCCAAAATTTGCGAATCCTGCCCGTGGTGGCGGATTTTGCACGGCCCACACCGGCAGTCGGTTGGGGTAACGGTGAAAACGCCAGCCTGCTGACGCGCGCGCAGGGGCAATTTGATTGTGTGCTGATGCTTGGACTACTGCATCATCTCTTGCTTGCTGATCAGATTCCTCTGGAAGCCATTCTGGAGCAGGTGGCGCGGATTTCGAAGCGCTGGGCAATTCTTGAATGGATTCCAAAAGAGGATTCGCAGTTCACCGGGTTGTGCCGTGGACGTGACCAGCTATATGAGCGGCTGACCATAGGTTTCTTTGCCGAAGCACTTTCCCGGCAGTTCGCAGTGGCGCGTCGCGAAAACTTGCCCAATGGCCGCAGTCTCTGGCTTGTCGAGAAGAATGTATGAGGAGGAGACGAATCCTTGAAGCTGAGGGGGCGGCTCTGGTGTTTATGCTCCTGTACTTCACTCCCTTCCTACTGCCGGAGGACACAGTGCTACTCCATCGGCGACTTGCGCTTACACACCTCGTTGGCGGGCTACTGCTTGACCTCCTGATCCTCACAATTTTGGGTTGGGCTGTTCTTGCGCTTTTGCCAAAGCTTCCTGAGACACCGCGGCATGTCGCAAGCGCGATACTGGCAGGAATTCTTCTATATCGAGCCACCGGGACATTGCTGTGGCTCATTCAATCCTGGTTCTATTCATCTGCCGAAGGGTCATTGTCCGCAATCCAGAATTCCTTTCCGATCCATTTGGAGGAGATGTGGGCGGCTTACGCTCACTTACTCCTGTTGTTTGGATCGAGTGGGCTCGTCGCGCTTTCGTTTCTCTCGAAACGAAGGTTGCGGTACATTGTGCAGAGCGTGCTTCTCGGGTTGACCGCAATTTCGTTCAGCAGCTTATGGATTGTGCCTCATCTCTTTTGGCTTGCGGCTCTCCATCATCGGACGCCAGACTTCGATCACTCGCTGACACAGTCTTCCCCCAAGATCAATCAGCGCATAGTATGGATTCTCTTCGACGAGCTTTCGTACAAGCTGATCTCCGAACATCCACCGTATGGACACGAGTTCTCGAATTTCGCCAAATTCCATTCTCAGAGCACGTCTTTCAGCAATATTGAGCCGGTCGCCTTCTTCACGGAGAGGGTCATTCCTTCTCTGCTCGCTGGACATAAAGTAGCCGATGTGCGGAGCACATCCGGTGGAAAGTTGCTGGAACCTGACAGCGGTCGCGCTTTACGGCGCACCTACGATCCGAACCAAACTCTGTTTGCGATGGCACAGGCCCAGGGATGGTCCCCTGGCGTCGCCGGATGGTACATTCCCTATTGCCGATATTTCGAAGAGTATCTAACGACTTGCACTTGGGAACCCGCCTTGCAGGCGAACAGCGCCTTCGAACAGATGGGCGCATCAGAACAAAAATCTATTTGGGCCAATGCTCTAGTGATTCCACGATGGTATCTAATCACGCGATTCTCCTCGCGGCAAGAATCTCCGGTGCGCGTTGCTGATATTCACGACTACCAACGTTTAACCAGCGCGGCCAAGAACATGATCAACAATGGGCAGGTCAGGTTCTTATTCATTCATCTGCCGGTGCCGCATCCGCCGGGAATCTTCAATCGGAACACACACGAGCTATGCGCATGCGGCAATTATCTCGACAACCTATGGCTGGCAGATGACACGTTGGGAATGCTGCAGAAGGAAATCGACCAGACTCCTTGGGCAGGAGAAACTACGGTAATCGTTTCCTCCGATCATTCCTGGCGCACTCCCATTTGGAGCAAGGGACCGGATTGGACCGCGGAAGAGAATCAATTTGCACAAGGCGGGTTCGATTATCGGCCCGTTTTCATGGTTCATTTTGCTGGGCAGAAGGTGGGGAAAGAAGTGGCGACGCCCACCTCGGAACTGATGGAACACGAGATCGTGGCCGCAATGCTGAAGCAGGAGATCACGTCTGCTGAGGGACTTGGCGCAATGATTCAGGCTGGAGCAAATTCGATGCCAGATGCGCCGCACAATCGCGCCCTGGCGTCCCCCCCGCGGGATTGACCCGAAATCCTTTGCGGCTAGCATGTGTCATCAGAGATTCATCCCTTGTGAGGCGGAGAGACTGATGCCGCCCGGCGCGTCCGTCGTCCACTGATCGGGCGTTAATGCAGCGAGGCGCCCTCATGATGTTGATCGCGGATGCATCGAGCGGCGTCTTCAAATGCGCCGCATAGTATTTCTCAATCATCTCCACGCTTGTCCGGCAGTTTTTGGCGATCTGATAGATGTCGGCGCCTTCAAGCAGGCACAAGCAAATGTAGGTGTGGCGTAGGCTGTACGCTGTTCGCGGCCTTCCGCCACGGTCGGTGCGTAGCTTCTCTTCTTCAAGGATTGCGTTGAACAACTCGCGTGGCCATTTCGGGAACAGAAGATCGGTAGGTCCGGGCGCGTGCCACTCCCCGTTAGCCATCGACGCGGTGCGGCTACCCGATCTTCCCGGCCCACCATCTGTTCGTAGACGCGCTTTCCGCGTACTTCGATCTCAAGGATGGTTTGGCCGCTCTCCTCGTCTTCGGTTACCGTGACATCGCGGAACTGAAGACGCCTCGTCTCGTCGGGGCGGAGTCCGGTATTGGCGGAGAACAGATCATAATCGTGAAGTTGTTCCGCTTCCCAACGAAAACGCGGCTGCTTCGGGTCTTGGGCGCGTTTCCGCGTTGCCTCATAAAGCTGCTCTCTCGAAAATGATTCTCAGGAGATAGCAAGAGCGGGCTGAAGTGTGACGGCGAAGCCAAGATT
>JASHUH010000411.1 GCA_030040115.1 Acidobacteriaceae bacterium
GGCGACGGCGGCGATGCCGGTGAGAAGGACGAGGACGCGGCTGATGCCGTCGGCGGCGAGCAGATAGCGAATGCCCATCGAGGGGACCCAGGGAAGATCGACGAGGACCTGGCGGCCCTGGCCAAAGGCCGCGGCGTAGCCGGCGATAGCGATGGCGAGACCGGCGACGGCGATTGCGAGCGCCAGCCAGCGCGCCAGGCCAGGCCTGCTTTTAGGCAGGAGGGCCTGGAGAAGCGCGCCGGCGAACGAGATATAGATCGCGAACGCCAGCATTTATCGAATCCCCACCTGTCTTTTCATCGTGAAGTTTGTATTCCCTCTGGGGCTAAAGCCCCGCTTTGTTTTGCTTGGATTATGTGTACGGGCTAAAGCCCGTACCCTTCAAGGAGCTAAGGCCCGTACCTTTCAAAGAGCGCAAGCCTGTATTCCTTCAAAGATCTAAAGCCTGTACCCGTCAAAAAAGACACCTAAAATCTCCAGTGCGCCAGCAGGTTGAGAACCGTGGGATTGACGGCGTTGAGAACGAGCTGGGGCACAAGACCGATGAGGAGCATGAGGGCCAGCACAGGCGCAAGGGCCAGGCGCTCGCTGGAGTGGAGATCGGGGAATGCGGCCCAGCGCTCAGGCACGGGGCCGGTAAAGACTTTTTGAATTACGGTGAGCAGCACTGCCGCGGTGACGAGCAGGCCGAGGACCGAGATCGTGGCGCTGATCCAAGACAAAGGAAAAACGCCGCGGAAAATGAGGAACTCGCTGATGAAATTGTTGAGGCCGGGCAAGCCGAGCGAGGAGAAGAGCGCGATGCCCATCATGCCGGCGAGGACGGGAGCAGGCTTGCGCAGTCCGCCGAAATCGTCGATGCCGCGCAGGCCGCCGGAGCGCATCTGCATCATGGCCATGAACCAGAAAATGGCGGCGGCGGTAAGGCCGTGGTTGAACATCTGGAGGATGACGCCGTTGAGGGCGGCGGCCTGATTGGTTTGGGTGACGCCGGAGATGGGGATGGCGAGAGCGAAGATGGCGAGCAGGCAATAGCCGAGGTGATTGACGGAGGAGTAGGCGAAGACGCGCTTCAAATCTTTTTGCGCCGCGGCGGCCCACGCGCCCATGACCACGGTGATGACGGCGAGCACCAGGAGCGGGGTGCGCATGGCGGCGATTTGCGCGCCGAAGATGGGCAACGCGATGCGGAGCAGCCCATAGACGCCCATCTTGGACATGGCGCCGGTGAGCAGCATGGTGACGGGCGAAGGCGCTTCAGCGTAAGCCGCGGGCAGCCAGGTGTGGAGGGGCATCATGGGGACCTTAACCGAAAATCCGGCAAGGACGCCGACGGCGAGCCAGAACATGACGGGGCCGAGATGCGCGGTGACGGCCTCGGTGAGCGCGCCGGATTGCGCCATGGCGGTGAGCTGGCCGAAGTCCATGGAACCCGTGGCAAGAAAGACAGCAAGGAAGCAGATGAGCAGCGCCACAGAGCCGGCCATGGTATAGACGAGGAACTGCGTAGCCGCGGGGCCGCGGCGCGGACCGCCCCAGAGCTTGATGAGGAAGAAGGCGGGAATGAGGCTCAGCTCCCAGAACAGGAACCAGTGGAAGAAATTGAGCGCGGTGAAAGAGCCGAAGAGGCCGGACTCGAGGGTGAGGACGAGGCAGTAATAGAGGCCAGGCTGATGGTGGACGCGATGGGCCGCGTCAATGGACATGAGGGTGACGATGGAGGAGAGCAGCACCATGAGCGCGCCGAGCGCGTCGACGCCGAGGTGATACTCGATGCCCAGCGAAGGGGCCCAGGCGAGGCGCTCGACGAGCCCGATGCTGCCGTCGGCGGGCAGCCGGTTCCAGATCACGAGAGCGAGCGCGAGATTGATGAGCGCGGTCAGGAGGGCCACGCCGCGCGCATGACGGCCGGAGAAGAGCGCAATCAGCGCTCCCACGAGGGGGACTACAGTGATGAAGGTGAGGATACCGAATCCGGTGGTGGCTGCGGGCGAGATTGGGTTCATGGCCGCGCGCTCCAGAGGAGGATCGCGACCAGCACTACGACGGCGAGGGCCAGGATGCGGAGATAGATCTGCACGCGGCCGCTCTGCACGCGGGCCAGCAAGCCGCCGCTCGAGGAGAACTCGTCACAAGTTTTATCGAAGCCGCTATTGATCCAATAGACGTCGAAGAGGCGGTTCAACTGCGCCCATCCGCGGAAGAGCCACGCGACCAGGGCGACGATGCCGCCCCAGACGCGGCGGTCTAGCCAGTCGGCCACGCGCGCCCACCAGTTATAGAAGGCAATGAAGCTGACACCGTAGAACTCATCGACGTAGAGACGGTCGCGCAGGCCGGCCCAGAGCGCGGGAGCAGCTTTCTCGAGAGCATCGGGCGCAACGGGGCTCGGGGACTTGTTGCCGTACAACCACCAGCCCACGCCAAGGCCGAGGAAAACGACAAACGACGACATGGCCATGAGCGCGAATAGGCCGGGCTCGGCGAATTCACGCCAATCGAAGTGCGCTGCCTGGCCGTTGAGGAACGAACGGAACCAGGGCCACGCCGGGGTGCCGATGGCGCCCAGCGCGATGGCGAAGAAGGCGAGGACGGCCATGGGCAAGGTCATGACGCGCGGGCTTTCGTGCGCCGGGTGATGGCCGCGCCAGTAACCGAAGAAGACGTAGCTGACCTGGCGCATCATGTAAAACGCGGTAAGCAGAGCGCCGAAGACGAGCAGGTAATAGGGACCCTGAATGGCGCCGGAGTGGGCGGCTTCGAGAATGCCGTCTTTCGACCAGAAACCGGAGAAGACGAGCGGAAATCCGCAGAGGGCCAACATGCCGATGGCGTAGGTGATAAAGGTGAGCGGCATGGTGGCTCTGAGGCCGCCGAGACGGCGGATGTCCTGCTCCTCGTGCGCGCCGTGGATCACGGAGCCGGCGCCGAGGAAGAGCAGGGATTTGAAGAAGGCGTGGGTGATGAGGTGGAAGAGACCTACGGCGACGCCGCCGAGGCCAAGGCCGGCCATCATATAGCCGAGCTGGGAAACGGTGGAGTAGGCGAGGATGCGCTTGATGTCGTTTTGCGCGATGGCGATGAGGGCGGCGAAGACGGCGGTGACGGCGCCGACCCACGTGACCACAGCCAGGGCGCCCGTGACAGCGGTGACGCCGGATGTGCGCATCAGCGGAATGCCGGCCGACATGAGCGGATAGACGCGGGCGACGAGATAGACACCGGCTGCGACCATGGTGGCGGCGTGAATGAGCGCGGACACAGGCGTGGGGCCTTCCATGGCGTCGGGCAGCCAGACGTGCAGCGGGACCTGGCCGCTTTTTCCCATGGCGCCGGCGAAGATGAGCAGACCGATGGCGCCCGCCGCGGTGATGCCGAAGGCCGCGTGCTGCGCGAGGAGGTTATTGAGGGCCAATCCTTCGAGCGATCCCGCGCCGTGATTGTAGAAAAGCAACGTGCCGGTCTGGGAGAAGAGCCAGACCATGCCCAGAAAGAAGAAGACATCGCCGACGCGGGTGGTGAGGAAGGCTTTTTTGGCCGCGGCGGAGGCGGATGGCCGCTCATACCAGAAGCCGATGAGCAGATACGAGGTGAGGCCGACGATCTCCCAGGACATGAACAGCAAGAGCATGCTGTTGGCAACGACCACGCCCAGCATCGCTCCGGCGAAGAGCGACAGGAAGCAGAAGAAGCGGGTGAAGTTCCAGTCGTGGGCCATGTAGCCGATGGAGTAAATGAAAATGAGCAGCCCCACGAAACTTACCATCACCAGCATGACGGCGGCGAGAGGGTCGAGCACCCAGCCCATGGAGACGCTGGAGGCGCCCACCTGAAACCAGGTGAAGTTGACGGTCTCGCGGACGGCGTGGCCGTTGGCCCATCCTGCCAAGACATGAGCGAAAGCCGCGAGAGAGAGCAGCAGCGATACGCTCAAGGAGCCGATGGCCAGGGCGGCTGCAGCCTTGCGCTGCGTATGCCTGAGCAGGGCGATGACGCCCGAAGCGACGAGGGGCAACGCGGGAATCAGCCACAGGATCTGTGTGATCGACGAGGCGGTGGTTTGGGGAGTGAATGGTATCGCTTCCTGGATCAAACGCTCACCCCTTCATCCGGTTCATCTGGTCGAGGTCGGCGGTTTGCGCATGGCGGTAGATGGAAATCACGAGTCCCAGTCCTACCGCAGCTTCAGCGGCGGCGACAGCGATGGAGAAGATGGCGAACATCATGCCCGTGAGGGCTTCAGGATGGGGACCGAAGCGCCAGAAAGCGACGAGGTTGAGGTTGGCGGCATTGAGCATGAGCTCGATGCCGATGAGGACCAGAATGGCGTTGCGGCGAGTGAGCGCGCCGGCGAGGCCGATGGCGAAGAGCAGCGCGGCGAGAACGAGATAGCCGATGAGAGGCGAGGCCATGGCGGTTATTGGGGTCTCCCTTTCTCATGCATGGCGACGATGACGGCGCCGATGGTGGCTGAGGTGAGCAGGAGGGCCACGATTTCAAGGGGAAGAACGTAGCGGCCAAGGAGGGCGACGCCGATGTCGTGAACGGTTACCGAGGGGATGGCCGATGGTTGAGGCAGGACGCGTGCGCTTTGGAGCACCGCCCAGCCGAGCACGGAAAATACGCCGGCGGCGATGACCAGGCCCACGAACCAACTGCGGCTGAAGACGCCGGCTTGCGGAGTTTCGGTTCCGCGCGTGAGCAGAATGGCAAAGACGACGAGGATAGCGACGGCCCCGATGTAGATAAGAATTTGCGCGAAGCCAACGAATTGCGCGTCGAGATTGAGAAAGAGCAGGGCGAGACCGGCAAAGGCGACGGTGAGGGCGAGCGCGCAGTGGACGGTGTTTTTCAAGAGCACGGCGGCGAGCCCACCGGCGACGGTGAGGACGGCGAGCACGTAAAAGATGGGGCTCATCAGAACGCCGACCGTTTCCTTTCCTGGGCAGAATGAGAGTCCGGCTGACGCGCGCCGGCCGGCAACGGCGTTGCGTGGCCGGAATCCCGGCCAGAGGCGGCCTTACTCAGCATAGCGGTAGCTCCTGGGGCCGAAGTGCTTTTTGAACATACCCACGCGGCCCATGAACACGTACACGCCGACGAGGATGACGCTCGAGACCACCCACCGCGCCCACCCCTCGCCCATGAAGCGCCAGAGGGCGGTGACACCCAGGTTGAGGAGGGTGAAGGGAAGAACGAATTTCCAGGCAAAATTCATCAACTGGTCCTGGCGCAGGCGGGGCAGCGTGCCGCGCATCCAGATGAAGACGAAGATAGACACCATGACTTTGGAAAAGAACCAGAACCAGGAAGGCACAACGTTGAGGAATGAGAGTGGGGCCGACCAGCCGCCGAGAAACAGGGTGACGCCGATGCCGGAAATGGAAAACATGGCGAGGTATTCGCCGAGAAAGAAGAGCGCGAATTTGAAGCCGGAGTACTCGGTGTGGTAGCCGGCGACAATTTCCGATTCGCCTTCGGGCAAATCAAAGGGCGAGCGGTTGGTTTCGGCTGTGGCGGCGATGGCGAAGACCAGGAAACTGGCAAGTCCCCACGGCGTGAAGATGTACCAGTGCGGAAAAACGCCGGTGTAGCCGCTCTGCGCCGCAACAATTTTGGGTAGCGAAAGCGAGCCGGCGATCATGACCACGGCCACGGTCGTGAGCAGGAGCGGAACCTCGTAGCTGATCATCTGGGCTACGGCGCGCATAGCGCCGAGAAGCGAATACTTATTGCGGCTGGACCAACCGGCCATGAAGACCGAGAGCTCCGTGGCGGCGCTCATGGAGAAAAAGAAGAGCAGGCCGGCGTCGAGGTTCGCCAAGACCATGTTGCGGCCCATGGGCAGGACGGCAAATCCCATGAAGACGGTGACCACGAGGGTAAGCGGAGCGAGGAAGTGAACCACCACATCGGCGTTGAGGGGGACGACATCTTCCTTGGTGAGGGACTTGATGCCGTCGGCGACGGGTTGAAAGAAGCCGTAGGGGCCGACGCGGTTGGGACCATAACGGTTTTGCATGCGGCCCAAACCTTTGCGCTCGAAGACGGTAGTGAGCGCGAAGAGGCCGGGAAAGACACAGACGATGGCGATGACGCAAAGGACGACGCCGGCGGCGGGACGCCAGGAGGGGGGTAAAAAAGAGACGAGCCAATCCTTGAAGAGAACGAAGGCCTGATCGACGATGACGGGGACAGAATGCGTGGAGACAGGCGCGGCGAGCATGGCTAGTCTTCCCCTCCGGTGGACGGGGCAGGCTTGGCGGGCGAAGGTTTGGCAGCGTCGGCGGATTTGGCGGCAGCAGCTTGGGCTGCGGCTTTGGCTTTGGCTTCGGCGGCGGCTTTTTCGGAGTTCAGACGAGCGTCGACTTCGTCGGCCTCCGTGGGATGGATGCGGTGATAGTACTCGTTCGACTTGGCCAGTTCCTCGCGGTCGAGGAGCAGGCCGCCAAAGCGATTATCGGTGGCCAGCTCGAATTCAGTGTCCATCTTGATGGCCTCGAAGGGGCAGACTTCGACACAAATCTGGCAGCTCATGCACACGGAGACGTCGATGTCGAAACGCGCGGGATAAAACTGCGGCTTGCCGACGAAATCAGGCTTTTTGTCCTGCGACTTTTCAATATAAATGCACTTGGGAGGGCATTCCTTCTCGCAAATCTGGCAGGCCACGCAGCGCATGCCGGCGGCCCAGTCGGAACCATCGTAGACGAGAAACGGAAAGACGCGCGCGTTCTCAAAGGTGGGAATGCGCTGTTCGGGATACTCCACCGTGGTGAGACGGTCCTCGGAGACAAAACTGCCGGCAAAGTTCTTTGCCGTCTCCGCCATGCCTTTCAAAATGCCTTCGCCTAACAAAGTGGGCCTCCGTGCGGTTCTTAGTTCACAGTTAAAAGTTCACAGTTCTCAGATTTCGGTTTTCGCGGCGGGTCGCAATGAGCACCGCTTGCCGAAATGACTGTGAACTACGAACTGCGAACTCTGAACTCATTACCGATCCACTTCTCCCAAAACAATGTCTACACTGCCGAAGATGAGCACCACGTCGGCCACGTTTTGGCCAAGGCACATATCTTCGAGGATGGTCAAGTTGATCAGGCTGGGCGGGCGAACGCGATAACGATAGGGGTTCGGACTGCCATCGCTGATCAGGTAAAAACCAAGCTCTCCCTTGGGCGCTTCGATGCGGCCGTAAGCCTCGCCAGGCTTGGGACGGAAGCCGCGAAGCTTGGCCTTGGGGTCCATGATCGGCCCGGCAGGAATCGCCGGGAGCGCCTGTTCGAGGATGCGAATCGATTCGCGCATCTCGAGCACGCGGACCATATAGCGGTCGTACACGTCGCCATGGTCGCCCAGCGGCACGCGGAATTTGAAACGGTCATAGATGCCGTAGCGGTCGACTTTGCGGATGTCGTAATTGACGCCCGAGGCGCGCAGCAGGGGACCGGTGACGCTGGCGTTCACGGCCAAATCGGCCTTGAGCACGCCCACCCCCTGGCAGCGGGCCATGAGAATCTCGTTGGTGGTAAGCAGGGCCTCGAATTCGTCGACGAAGGCGGGAAGGCCCGCGACCACTGTGCGCGCGGATTCGAGCCAGGCGGCGGAGACATCGACGCGGCAGCCGCCGAAGCGCATATAGTTGCACATCATGCGCGAGCCGGTGAGGGACTCGAAAAGGTCGACAATTTTTTCGCGCTGGCGGAAGGCGTACATGAGAGGCGTGCCGCTAGCGCCCATTTCCTGAATGAGAAAACCGATGGAGGCGGCGTGGTTCTGGATGCGCGTGAGCTCGGCGAGGATGACGCGAATGTACTGAGCGCGCTCGGGGACTTGCTGGCCAACGAGTTTTTCGACGGCGAGCGCGTAGGCCCAGTTGTTGGACAAGGAGCAGAAGTAATCGAGGCGATCGGTGTAGGGCATGGAGGCGAGATAGGCCGCGCCTTCGGCGATTTTCTCGTGATTGCGATGCAAGTAGCCGAAGACGGGCTTGAGGCGCATCACGCGCTCACCGTCCAGGGTGACGTCCATGCGGAAGACGCCGTGGGTAGAGGGATGGTGGGGTCCCATGGCGATTTCGAGCAGTTCGCCTTCGCCCTCCGGCTCCATCGCCGGCGGGCGATTCCAGCCGTCCAGCTTCTCCGCTTTTGTCTCCGCTACGCTCATCAGTTATCAGTTGCCGTCAGTTCTCAGTTCACAGTTCGTAGTTTCGGGAGTGATTTCTTTGATTGCCCGGACTCTGCTTCCAATTTTCCACTTTCCTCTTTCCTATTTCCCAGCCATGGCCTTGTGCGCCTGGGCGCGTTTGAGCACAGCGTCGTGAGGGGTGGGCTCGTACTCGTAGTCATCGGGCTCGACATAATCTTTGCGCATGGGGTGGTCTTTGAAACCATCCCACATGAGGAGGCGGCGCAGGTCGGGATGGCCCTTGAACACGATGCCATACAGGTCGAAGACTTCGCGCTCCTGAAACTCCGCGCCACGCCAGATGGGGGTGAGTGACGGCAATTCGACCCGATCGGATCGATTGCCGGTGCGCATGCGGATCACCACGGGGCCATGCCCTTTGGCAACCGAATAGAGATGATAAACGGCCTCAAGATAGCCCGGCTCGACACGCTTGCGGGTCTCTTCGACGGTTTCTTCCACCGGCTGCTCGACGCCATCGATGGTTTTGGTTACGGTCCGCTTGACCTTCACCTTTTCAGAGAATTCCTTGTCGAGCCAGTCGATGCCGGTGACGTTGGAGCAGAAATCAAGGGCGAGTTCAGGATCATCGCGGAGGAAACGGGCGATTTCAACGGCGCGATCGGGCGCGAGGCGAAGCGAGTGCTGCGCGGAGGGACTGGGATTCGATACAAATTCGACTCCCGCGCCCGGAACCGCCGCTTCAATCGCCGTTTTGATTTCTTCGACTGACTTCAAGTGCAGCTCCTAGCTCCTTGCTCCCAGTTCCTTGCTGGTTCTCATTGCCTTGTTCTCTCGTTCCCTCGTTCCCTGCCTCTACCGAATCACCACGGGCGCGTTCCAAACGCCGGGATTCGAAGGCGGCTCGAGATCGTGTTCGGCCGGTTCGGGCACGGGGAATTCGCCTTGAGCATTCTCATTGAGGAAGCGGGGACGGTTTTCGCCGGTCAATTGCTGCTCGTCGATCTTTTTTTGTAGAGTGATGAAGGCTTGCATGAGCGCTTCGGGCCGCGGCGGGCAACCGGGAATATGCACGTCCACCGGGATGTAGCGGTCGATCCCCTTGAGTACGTTGTAGCCTTGCTTGAAGGGCCCACCCGAGATCGCGCAAGCGCCCATAGCGATGACGTAGCGGGGCTCGGCCATCTGGTTGTAGAGGCGCACGACTTGCGGAGCCATTTTCTTGGTGACGGTGCCGGAGACGATCATCAGATCGGCCTGACGCGGCGAGGGGCGGAAAACCTCGGCGCCGAAGCGGGCGAGGTCATACCGGGCCATGGTGGTGGCGATCATCTCGATGGCGCAACAGGCGAGGCCGAACTGCATGGGCCAGATAGAGCTGCGCCGGCCCCAGTTATAGAGCTCCTGCAGAGTGGTGACGAACACTCCCTGTTGGCCAAGCTCGATTTTTAAATCTTGATCAACCGCCATAATGTCGCTTTGCTCCAAATAAAGTGGTCAGTGGTCAGTGGTCGGAGATCAGAATCAAGCGCCAACCGCTGTCCTCTTATCCCACCTTCTGCGTTTCACGCCCACGTCAACACGCCTTTGGCCCAGGCCCAAGCCAGTCCTTCGACAAGGAGCAGCACGAAGACCAGCATGGCCGCACAGGCGGCGGCGCTGAGGCCGGTGAATGCGACCGCAAAGGGAAGCAGAAACACCGCTTCCACATCGAAGATCAAAAAGATGATGGCGTAGAGGTAATACGCGGAGCGGAACTGCACCCAGGCGTCGCCTTTCGAAACCAAGCCGCATTCGTAAATCGAGTTCTTGACTGGATTGGGTTTGCGAGGTGAGAAAAACCGTGCCCAGAGCCAAGCCAGCCCCAGCGGGGCGAGCCCAAAACCCAACGCCACTACGAACAAAACCACCAAGGGAAAATAGGGGCTTGAAACCATCAGTGCGAATAAAGTCCTTCTAAATCAACGTAACAGTTTGAGGCTGCTTTTGGCGAAGAGACGCCCGGCCTTTCTGCCGCTCAACTCTATTTTCTCTCCTTTGATCCCATTTTGTGAACCGTTCAACCTGGGGTGCGCTGGGGTGCGCGCATGGCTGAGTCGAGGGCGATTGGTACTCTTCGCTGTGCCGAAGCCGGTTACGGAATACGTTCGGAGCACGCGTGCGGCCCGGTAAGATCTGGCGGATGAACGTAGTAGACTGGCTGCTTGGGTCGCGATTGGCGGCGCGAGTTGCGTCGCAACCGGCGGAATGAACGGTTTTTCAGGTTCCCCTGTCTTTTCATTTCATCGATACGAGGATTGCATGCACATTGTCTTCGCCGCCTCAGAGTGTGCTCCGTTTGCGAAGACCGGCGGGCTGGCGGAGGTGGTGGGCGCGCTGCCCCG
>JASHUH010000412.1 GCA_030040115.1 Acidobacteriaceae bacterium
CTCTACATGGAGAAATACATCGACCAGCCACGCCACATCGAGTTCCAGGTTTTGGCCGACGAACACGGGAACGTGGTCACGCTCTTCGAGCGCGAGTGCTCGATCCAGCGGCGCCATCAAAAGCTGATCGAAGAATCGCCCTCGCTGCAGGTGACGCCCAGGGTGCGCGAGGAAATGAGCCACACCCTTTGCCGCTCGATGGCGGAGATCGGTTACCAGAACGCCGGCACGGTCGAGTTTCTGATGGACGCCAACCATCATCTCTACTTTATTGAGATGAACACCCGCATCCAGGTGGAGCACCCGGTGACCGAAGCGATTACCGGCGTGGATCTGGTGAAGGCGCAGTTGCGCATTGCCGACGGCGAGCGCCTGGAGGAAATTTTGCCGCGCAAACTCGAAATCTGCGGCCACGCCATCGAATGCCGCATTAACGCCGAGCATCCGCGGAAGTTTACCCCTTCTGCAGGGCAGATCACGGCATTTCATGTGCCCGGGGGGAACGGCGTCCGGGTGGATTCCGCTCAATACGCCGAGGGTGTGGTCCCGCCGTATTACGATTCGCTGATCGCCAAGCTCATTGTGCACGGAGTGGACCGCGCCGAGGCCATCGCCAAGATGGAGTGCGCGCTGAATCAGTTCATCGTGCGGGGAGTGGATACATCGATTCCGCTGCATCAGGCGATCTTTCAAGACGAGGAATTCCGCGCTGGGAAATTCGATACCGGGTTCATGGAAAGGTTTTTGGCCAAACACACAGAGGAATAGGGGCAGGGAGCGCGAGCGCGTCTGGAAACGCGAAGCAGCCCGCATGCGCCTACGGCAGCGGATTCACCTTCAAACCGGCGGCGCGGGCGGTTTGGTGTTGCTTGCGGTCGAACGTATAGAGGGACTTGGCGCCCAGTTCGATGGCTGCAGCTACATGCAAAAGGTCTGCGGCGCGAATTCCGATCGCGGGGGTAAGCGATTGGGCGAGGGACTTGGCGCGGGCAAAGGCGCTCTCGGGAAGGGGCTGAAAGTGCAGAACGCCGGATTCGATGTCTGCTTCCAGGTCCCGGATTGCGTTGCTCATATTCAAGACCGACATTTCCTTACGAAAGACGCGCAAGCTGAATGCGTTGATCGCTTCCAGTTCGCAGAGCGCGCTCACGAGGAGGGGTGGGACTGCGTCTTTGAGAAGAGCGAGAGCTGCTGAAGTGTTCGCGTCCCGATAATAAAGAGAAAATAAAATGCTTGCGTCGAGATAGACCATCGGTTGAGATTAAAACCGGTCTTCGCGATCCGCGGAAATCAAATCAGCGCCAGATACTTCGAGCACTTTGTCGCCATAATTGGCGTGCATGCGCGCCAGGAAATCCGGCAGGGGCGGCTTTTCCGCCGGCTCGGGGGTGAGGCGCGCAATGGCTTTGCGGCGCTTGGTGATCTGCACCTCTTCACCTGCTCTCAGCAGGCGTTCTACTTTTTTAAAGTCATAGCGGAGGTCGCGCACCGAGACCGTCTTCATGTGATACATTGTAGCATCACATTGATGCTGGCGGGGTTTTCAGCGCAAGTCATTTTCGGCATTCCTCCGATCATTCGCATACACTGGTTGGTTCCGGGGAGTTAGGGCGGCAAAGGCCCTGCGGCGCTGGGGAAAGAGCTGGGAAAGATGCGCGTGCGAATTGGCGGGTATTTGCTGCTTTGTGTTTGTGCTGCGGGAGCTGCGATTGCGAGGGCGAAGGCGAATGACAACGCAGACGCAGTGCGGCTGAACAATCGCGGCGTAGCGCTCATGGGGCAGCAGTTTACCGAGCGCGCGTTGCAGGCCTTTACCGAGGCGCTGGCGAAGGATCCAAAGCTGGCCCAGGCGGCGATCAACGAAGGCATCGCGCAGCTCACATTGCAGAAGCTGAACGACGCCCAAAAAGCGCTGCACGCGGCCATCGCCCTCGATCCTGACAGCGCGCAGGCCTGGTACAACCTGGGCCTGGCGCAACGTGCGGGCAACGAAGTAGAGCCGGCCCTGGCCAGCTTTCAACGCGCCGCGACGATCGATCCCAGAGATGCGGACTCGCTTTATTTCGAAGGCGTCTGTTACGAAGAGATGCGGCAGTTCGATAAGGCGATCGGGATCTTTGAGAAGGTGCTCCAGATCGATCCGCTGCATGCATCGGCCGAATTCGGCCTGGCGCGGTCTTTGCAACGCGACGGCCGCACGCCGCAGGCGCGAGAACATTTCCAGCGCTTCCAGCATTTGACCGGCGCCAAGATCGGCGCGCCGATCGGCTTGTCTTATGGAGAGCAGGGACACTACTCGACAGTGACGGCGGTGAAAGAGCCGGAGACGATTGAAGCCAAGATGATTCCGGTGCGGCTGTTGGCGGAGCCGATGGTTGCCGCCAGCGCCGGATCGGATTTCACCACCACGGGCGGAGCATGCATGATGGACGCGACCGGCTCGGGGCGGATGGACCTCATCCTGATGCAGTCCGGGGCGCAAGCCATCGGTGTCTTGCACCGGGGCGACGATGGGAACTATGAAGAGCTGGATGCGCAGGCCATGGGGCTGAAAGCCACGGGCCACGCGGTGGCCTGTGCTGTGGGCGATTACGATGGCGACGGGCGCAACGACCTGGCGGTGGCGTTGGAGAATGCTTTGTTGCTTTTTCGTAACCTGGGACATGGCAAGTTCAAGGATGTGACCGCGGAGGCGGGCCTCGCGCCGCGCAATCGGCCTTCGGGAATTACCTTCGTGGACTATGACCACGATGGTGATTTGGACCTGCTGTTGACCGGCGCGCCGCAAACGGCGGGCGGAGAGTCGAACGTATTGTGGCGCAACAACGGCAACGGAACGTTTACCGAGCAGACCGCGCAGACAGGATTGGGTGGAAGCGGAAAGACGGCGGCCGCGATTCTTACCGACTTCAACAACGATCGCGCTGTCGATCTGGCGATGACCGGCGACGGCCTGGCGCCTGTGCTTTACCTCAATCCACGCGAAGGCAAGTACCCCACGCAGCCGGTGTATGAAGGCCAGGAACTGCCGCCGACCACAGGCATCGCGGTGCTCGACTACAACAAGGACGGCTGGATGGACATCGCCGTGACCCACGCCGGCGCGCCGGGGCTGACGCTGTGGCGCAACGTCGCGGGGCCGGGCAATGTGGGCCGGCGCTTTGAACGCGTACCGCTCCCTTTGCACGACGCGCTGCGTGGATGGGGCGTGACCCCGATCGACATCGACAACGACGGCTGGATCGATCTGGCGGCCATTGTAGAGACCAAGGCCGGCCCGCAGGTGCGGGTATTTCGCAATCGCGGGGATGGCGCATTCGAGGACGTGAGCCGCGCGCTTGGTTTGAATAACGTGAAGCTGCGCGCGCCGCGCGGGCTGATTGC
>JASHUH010000413.1 GCA_030040115.1 Acidobacteriaceae bacterium
CGAATGGCTGCAAGGGGTCCTCGGGAGGATCGATCGTCCCGGTTTATCCCGCCGGTTTATCCCGCCGAAGCGGAGCTGGGACGGGGCGCCCGCACCCGCACCCGAATTTCGATCCGGGTTAAGGTAGACCGCTCGATTGGCATATCCGCGGTTTGGTTGGCTCGCAACGGGTTTTCTGGAGCGCGGCCGACGGGCGACGGGGTCGAAATTCGGCATCGAAACATGGATGCGCGGGCGCTGGCAGGCAGTGGCTGGCGGGCCGGTGTTGTACTTTTAGGTGTTGGCTTTTTTCCGCCGCAGGCGCGGAAGGAAGATGCGGCGGGCGAGGGAGTTCGGTCTTTTGATCATGGAATTCCACATTGCGCGCAAGACGCGCGAGCGCTACGAATTCGCGGAGTCGCTGTTCTCGTACAACGGCAACGTGGTCCTGGCCGATATGCCGGCGTGCCGGGAATTTGCGCACCGGATGAACCGGGTGCGGGACGTGGAGAAGCATCCCGAGCAGGCGGTGCACGCGGGGCAGCTCTACGCCATGGGGTTGATCGACGAGGTCAGCCACGTGCTGATGGCGCGCTACCGGGAGCAGTTCGACCCGCAGGTGATGACGGCGGCGCTGGACTGGTTTGGCGCGCAGGTGGGAACGGACCACCTGGAAAAAATGCTGCTGGCGTTTGTGGAAGAGTTTCCCGGCCTGAAGGTGATGCGCGGCGAAGAGACGGCGGCGCAATGGCTCGCCGGATCCACGGGAGGGATGACGCATCGCGCGGCGGCGCTGGAAGAGATGCTGCTGTTGTGGTCGGCGAACCGCAACGAGGCATTCAAGCCCTTCGAGGAGCTGTTTAGCGAGCGAAGCCTGGCGGAAAAGACGGTGTACCGGCAGGTGACGGCGCAGATGGGGGTGTATTTCGCCAGCCGGCCGTTGATTCCGGTGAGCCAGGCGAAGCCGACGAGCTTGATCGACCTGCTGCGCTTGCCGGCGTTGCGCGCGCCGCGCTCGCTGCGCGAACAACTGGAGATTATCCGCAGATTGTGGGCGCCGCTGATCGGCGATGCGTTGGACCGGCTGCTGGAGCTGGCGGAGGAGATTCTGCGCGAGGAGGAGATGGCCATCTGGGCGCAGTTCAACCCCGCGGGGCGACGCGCGGGGGCGCAGCAGTGGCCGTCGGCGGGCGGGGCCGAGGTTCCGGTTTTCAACCCGTATGAGTACGAGCGCTTTTCGGCGGACATGGCGTGGATGCCGAGCGCGGTGCTGATGGCGAAGAGCACGTATGTGTGGCTGGCGCAACTGAGCCGGCAGTATGGGCGGCACATCGGGCGGCTGGACGAGATTCCGGACGCGGAGCTGGAGAGGCTGGCGGGCTACGGAATCAATTCGCTGTGGCTGATCGGGGTGTGGGAGCGGAGCCGGGCGTCGAAGACCATCAAGCAGCTTTGCGGCAATCGCGACGCGGTGGCGTCGGCCTATTCGCTGTTCGATTACACCATTGCGCAGGATCTGGGCGGGGAGCCGGCGTATGTGAACTTGCGCGACCGCGCTTACCGATACGGCATCCGGCTGGCCAGCGACATGGTGCCGAACCACATGGGGATCGATTCGCCGTGGGTGATCGAGCACCCGGAGTGGTTCATGTCGCGGAACGACTCGCCCTACCCGGCGTACAGCTTCAACGGGCCGGATCTGTCGCACGACAGCCGGGTGGAGATCAAGATCGAGGATCACTACTTCGAGCAGTCGGATGCGGCGGTGGTGTTCCGGCGGCGGGACCTGTGGACCGGGAACACACGGTACCTTTACCACGGCAACGACGGGACGAGCTTTCCGTGGAACGACACGGCGCAGCTCGATTACCTGAATCCGGCGGTGCGGGAGCAGGTGATCCAGACCATTCTGCATGTGGCGCGGCTGTTTCCGGTGATCCGCTTCGACGCGGCCATGACATTGACCAAGCGGCACTTTCACCGGTTGTGGTTTCCGGGGCCGGGCTCGAGCGGGGCGATTCCTTCGCGGGCCGAATACGGGATGAACCAGGCGGAGTTCAACCGGCACATGCCGCACGAGTTCTGGCGCGAGGTGGTGGACCGGGTGGCCGCGGAGGTGCCGGGCACGCTGCTGCTGGCCGAGGCGTTTTGGCTGATGGAGGGGTATTTTGTGCGCACGCTGGGCATGCACCGGGTGTATAACTCGGCGTTCATGGTGATGCTGCGCGACGAGGACAACGCCAAGTACCGGTCGGTGATCAAAAACACGCTGGAATTCGATCCGGACATCATGAAGCGTTACGTGAACTTTATGAGCAATCCCGATGAAAGGACGGCGATTGATCAATTTGGCAAGGGCGACAAGTGTTTTGGCGTGGCGGTGATGATGTCGACCCTGCCGGGACTGCCGATGTTCGGGCATGGGCAGATCGAGGGGTTCACGGAAAAGTACGGAATGGAGTATCGCTGGCCGCGCTACGAGGAGAACCCGGACCGGGGTCTGGTGGAGCGGCATGAGCGGGAGATTGCGCCGCTGTTGAAGAAGAGATGGCTGTTTGCCGAGAGCCAGAACTTTTTGCTGTACGACTTTTTCAACGATAACGGATCGGTGAACGAGGACGTATTTGCCTACTCGAACCGCAGCGGTGGAGAACGGGCGCTGGTGGTGTACAACAACCGCTACGGGACGGCGCACGGGACCATCGATCACTCGGCGGCCTATGCGGACAAAGGATCGGGGCAGCTACGCCAGCGGCGGCTGCGCGAGGGATTGGGGCTGAGCGGGGATGGCGGCCTGGTGGTGGCGTGGCGCGACTCGGTGACGGGGCTCGAATATTTGCGCCGGGGCGGGGAGTTTGAGCGGGGTTTCACGCTGGACCTGCAGGGCTATCAGTGCCACGTGTTTCTGGATTGGCGCGAACTGCGGCCGACGGTGCGGGAGCCATGGGACCGCTTATGCGAGATGCTGGGCGGGCGCGGGGTTCCGGACCTGAGGGACGAGCTGGTGAATCTGGAGCTGCGGCCGGTGCACGAGGCGCTGCGGGCGCTGCTGGAACCTGCGGTGGTGCGCGGGTTCGCCGATTTGGCGGAGCATCCGCGCGCCATCGCCGCCGGCGCCGACCGCAAGATTGAGCGGGAGCGGAAGAGATTTTTGAATCATTTCTGGGAGCGGTGGGAGAGATTTTTCCGCACGGCGCAGGTAGCGTATGCTTCGCGGCTGGCGCAGGAGACGGGGAAAACGCGGGCCGCGGCGCCCACCGACACAACCGCGCTGGGGATGGCGCTGAACACACGGCTGCGCGCGGCCATGCGGCTGCCGATTATCGAAGCGCTTTTCCCAGCTCCATGGACGGCGGCGGCGCGGCGCATGTTGCCCAGCCCCAGCCCGCAAGTGACGGCGACGGCGATGTGGGGACCGATTCTGGCTTTGTGTGTACTGGAGCTGTTGGCGGAGACGGTGGCGCCGGAGGAGCCGGAGCGCGCGGCGCTGGATTTGTTTGACCGGCTGCGGCTGCGCGCGCCCTTTGCGCAGGCAAGCGCGGCGCTGGGATTCGAGGGCGAAGAGGGATGGCGCGTGGCGGGGCGGATTAAAGTGGGGCTGCTGACCGGGGCCGGCGTGGGCTGGACGGAGACGGGAGCGCCGGACAAGAGCGTGGAGAAGACCGGCACGCGAACGGAGCTGGAAACGGGCGCCGCGGAGCAGCGCGTGGCGCTGGCGCCGGCGCTGTGGCTCGATCCGGATGTGCGCTGGCTGTGCGGCGTACACGAGGCGGAGGGCCACCACTATTTGATTCGCGAGCGCTACGAGGAACTGCTGTGGTGGTTATTGATGCCCGCGCTGCTCGGATTGGCCGGCGCGCCCTCGCCGAGCCGCGCGGCGGTGGACGCGTTGAGCCGGAGGGTGGATGCGGCGCTGGCTGCGGCGGAGGCGGCGGGGTATCGCGTGGAGACGCTGGCCGGCCACGAGTTGACGGCGGAGGCGGGAGGGGGCGCGACGGAGGAAACGGTATCGCAGGAGGGAGTTTCTGCGAAACGGGACTAGGGACTAGGGACTAGGGACTAAGGGAACAAGGGATGGGGACGGCGGCGGATTTGGCATTACGGGATGCCGATGAGCAGGCCGGCGCTCATGCCGATGGATTGCGGGTGGCCGCCGGAAAAGCTGTAATCGTAGGCCGGTTCGAGATACCAGCCGAAGCGGTGTTTGCCGGTGGGCCAAAACATGAAATCTCCCGCGACCTCGGCGGCGATCGTATTTGCCGTCTTTCCATTTTGGCGAAGGTAGCTCCAGCCGGGGCCAGCCCCGAGCATGAACTCGGCCGTGCGGGAGAGGGTCCAGGGTTTTTTGAAGAGCAAGTCGGTGTCCCATTCAGTGGATTTTCGGGTAAAGAAGGGTGACACGCCGGCTTCCAATTCAAGCCAGTCTTCGATGGGCGTAACCTCGGCGGCGAGATTGGGCGCGAACGCAGCGGCGCCGCCGCGGAGGTTCCAATTGGCAGCGGCGCCCAGCTCGAGGATGGCGACGGGCTCTTTTTGCTCCCTGGCCGACTGCCGATTGGAGGGCGCGGCGCCGGAATTTTGGCCGGAAGCGGGCAGACACAAGCAAAAGACGGCGGCAAGCAAGAGGAACTCGCGTGGACGCACGGGCGGCCTCCGTTTAGGCATGAAGCCGAAAGACAGGAAAGAATTCCGCGCGCTCAAGCCTTGGGGAATTTC
>JASHUH010000414.1 GCA_030040115.1 Acidobacteriaceae bacterium
CCGTCACGGCAAAGGCGAGGAGTGCGCCCACAAAACAGTACCGCAGCATGGCTCGCAACATCATTGCCTTATCTTAGCTTCGAATCGCGAGGCGCCAACAGACTTCTGGCCCTCCGATGAAGGGCCGAGGCGCACCGAAATTCAGGCTGACGGCAGTTCTCGCGCTCGTCGATTTGACTCAATTTGCGTGTGCTTGGCGGCCAGATTATCACCACAAACATAATGGCGAACTTTAGCTATGGGGAAATACGCAATCAAGTCGGTGACGGAGTACGAAACTGTATCGTCCGTGTTCGATCCATTGCGCATTTCCCCGAGCGTCTACTGCGATAAACTGCGCTTTGCCGCCAGCTCCATTCCTATTTCTTCTTGGGAACTTTCGCTCCTTTCTTCCGCGCCTTCGAAAGGCCGATCGCGATGGCTTGTTTCCGGCTCGTCACCTTCTTGCCGCTCCGCCCGCTCTTCAGCTTCCCGCGCTTCATCTCATGCATTTCTCTCTTCACTTCTTTGTCGGCGGCGGAGCCATACTTCTTTCCCGAGGATTTCCTGGCTGCCTTCTTGGCGGTTGATTTCTTCGCGGCCTTTTTTGTCGCCATTGGTTGTTCTCCTGCGCTGAAATTGACTATCGGGTAGAAATGAGCGTTTCGTTTCGCTCCGTGGCTTGCCCGCGAGCGGCCTTGCGACGAGCGGAGCATCGGCGCTTTCGCGGCAAATTTTAAAGACGTCTCGCGTGATTCCGACAGATGGCTCTCACGCCACAATTAAGGTCTGATGCATGTTGATGAAATGATGTGTGGTTCACCGTTGCAATGCGCTCATGGCGTTGGTCAAGTCACCCGCCCATCGAGCCGCATGTGAGCATTCATCAACGTTTCTGTCGGTGCTTTGCCTCACGCCAACGCCCAGTCATTTTCAACCGACTCCAGCCGGTCAAATGCAATCTGCCTCACCCGAGGGGTGCACCCCACTACCTGTCAAGACCCCAATTCTCGCGGCTTGCCAGAAGTCACTGATTCTGCAAAGTTTATTCTTCATCGCCGGTTTGCCGGTTATTTCTCTGAATTTTTTAACCTACTAAGTAGCCAGACACACGAAGCCTCCGCGCCCGGCGCAGCATGAATGGCTCCCTTTTCCCGAATGGGAGCCGGGCGGGGTCTTCACTGTCGGCGCCAGAGCAGCTCTCTGCCGGAACATGCCGGAACCACGGCGATTCCGAATCCGAGAGTTGCTTGAGTTTAACGGCCAGCGGGCCGGCTTAAACCGGGCCGGCCCTGGCGGGAAGCGAGTTTTCTCTCCATGGCGAACATCCTAGTCAACTCCGCAAAGCACGTTGAAATTGCAGCCGAAGACGCCCTGAACTGGCTCACCAGCGCCGATAAAGCGATCCACGTCACGCCCGCCGCTGTCGCCGCGCTGGCTACGTTGGTCGACGCCCTGGATAAGCCGCTCCTCGAAGCGGCCGCCGCAGCCGCTAACCCCCTCAACATCCCACTTGACCTCCAGACGGCGGTCGATCTCGCCGCCGCGTGGCCCGAAGTCAAGGCCTTCGTGGCCAGCCTGGGCGTCAAGTTCTGAAATTCCATCGCGATCTCAGATCCGGGACCAAACAAGCTTCAGGAAGGAGCATTTTGCATGAATCCCATCACGAATATCTGGGAGCATCCCAGAACCTCGGCTGCCGGCCTGCTGATTGCGGTGGTCACCATCGCTGGAGTTCTGTCGCAACAAGGACTGACGCTGGGCAAAGCCGGCGCGGGCACTGTGGTTTCTCTCATCTCGGCGCTGGCAACAGCGCTTCTGGGTCTGCTGGCTCGCGATCCGGATACGGCGCCGTCCTCCGGATCCACCGCCAAGCTCGGCGTCTGGGCGATGATCGCGCTGCTCGTGCCTTTGCCATGGATTCAGGGATGCACGGGAAAGAGCATGGCGCAGGATATCGTGAACTGGACGCCCGCGCTCCAGAGCGCAGTAGCCACCGTCGACGCAACCGCGGCACTGCTGGCTCCGGCCGACGCAACCGTCTTCGCCGCCGCGACCTCCGGCTTTGACGCCGCTTCGAACCTGCTGGTCGCGCAGGCCAACGCGTATCTCGCCAATCCTTCGGCAGCCACGCTGGCGCAATTGCAAACCCAGGTGGTGACCCTCCAGCAGCAGGTGAACTCGGCACTGCTCGCCGCGGCGAAAATCACCAACCCGACGAGCCAGCAGCAGGCTTTGACGTCCATTCAGGCCGTGGCCACCATTGTGACCACGATCTTGTCGCTGGTGCAGTCCGTCTCGAGCAAAGCGCAGGTGGCGCGCATGGCCGCCGCTTCGGGCGTAAAGCTGGCCGCGGTGCAGCCTTACCTGAACAGCGCGCAGGCGGCCCAAGCCGTCGCTGCGCATTACGGTGAGCCCGTGAGCCAGGCCCGAGAGCAGATCGCCCGGGCCGACGAAGCCGCAATGCAGGCGGGACTATAGGCGATCAGAAGCGATCCCGTTCCATCCTTTCCGCGGCTTCTTCGCGGAAAGGATGGAGAGTCAACTGAGCTTCCCCCTCGGCGAGGTTTTTAGGTTTCCGTCTCCCGCGCCTCGCCCAAGGTCAGTTTGAAGGTCAATTTTCTTCGCCCGCGCAGCACCGTCACGCTCACTTGATCGCCGGCCTGGTGTTTGTCCATGATGGCGCTGATGTCCTGGGGATCGGTGACTTGCTGGCCGTCAATGGCAACGATCAGATCGCCGCCGAGCAGGATAGGCATGTTCCCCAGGTATGCCTCCTGGTTGCCGCCGTGCAAGCCGGCGCGCTCGGCCGCTCCCCCTGGAATCACCCTTTCAATCAAGACCCCGTAATCCGCGGCCAGACCCATTTGCGAGGCCAAATCGGGGCCAATCGCATACGAAACAATGCCCAGCGACGGCCGCCGCACGCGCCCGTACCGGGTCAGATCGGCCAGCACCGCCTTTGCGGTGTTGATGGGGATGGCAAAGCCGATGCCGGAACTCTGGTCGGCGCCGTTGGATGCGATCATGGTGTTGATGCCGATGACCTGCCCGCTCGAATTCAGCAGCGGTCCGCCCGAGTTGCCGGGATTGATCGCCGCGTCGGTCTGGATGGCGTCTTCAATCGGCGCGCCGTCCTCGTTGCGGATCGATCGGATGGAGCTGATGATTCCCTGCGTCATCGTCCCGCTCAGCCCGAAAGGATTGCCGATGGCGTAGACGCGCTGGCCCACCTGCAGGTTCGAGGAGCTAGCCAGCGTCACGGGCTGCAGGTTGGGCGCGTCGATCTGCAGCAGCGCCAAATCATGGACCTTGTCTGTACCCACGACGCGGGCCTGGTAGCGCCGCTTGTTGCTCAGCATCACCTCAATGCCGCGGTTGGCGCCCTGAATTACGTGATAATTCGTGAGCACGTGGCCGGCTTTGTCGAGAATGAATCCCGAGCCCTGTCCCTGCTGCGGCTCTGTTCCGTAAAAAAAGTCGAAGACCAGCGTCGTCGAGGTGATGTTGACCACCGAGGGCAGCACGCGCTTGTAGATATCGATGCTGTCCTGTTCCTGCGCATCGCAGACCGGCGCCGCCTCGGCTTCTGTTAGCGCCAGCGGGGCGCCGGCGTGGGCGTTGCTGGTGTTGAACAGCGGAAAATTGCCGAGGCCCAGGTTCGACGGAAGATGCGAGGTGAGATACCAGAATCCGCCCACCAGCACAATAATCAGGAAAAACCGGCGCAATTTCATGAGTCGTAAACTCGCATTCCTTCCTTACTTTGAGATACAGCAGACGTGGCCACGTTGCGAAAGAGATTTCGGGGTTGCCTTCCCTATTTTAAAGACAACGGCCGGGAGGAATTGTTGCTCTCCACCTTGAGCTGCCGCCATACCTCGGCAACCTGATCCCGAAGCGCCGTCAAATCGCCTGCGTTGTCGAGCACATAATCGGCCTGCGCCACTTTTTCGCCGTCCGGAATCTGATGCGCGAGACGGGTGCGCGCGTCCGCCTCGACCCCCTCCCGTGACCCGCCGGACGCAGTCATCCGCGCCACGTAACGCGCAATCTTGACCTCGTCGGGCGCCGTGACCACGATGATGCGATCGATGCGCCGGCGCCAGTCGGCCAGCACTCCGGTCGTCTCGCCGCGCGCCTTTGCGTCGCGCACGACTTCGAAGATCAACGCTGACTCGATCACCGCGACCGCCCATGGATCGCGCGCAAAGACTTCTTCCATCCAGCGCTGTTGCGCGGCAATCACCGGCGGATGGACAACGGCGTTCAACTCGGCCAATCGGCCTTCCTTGAAAGCCAGCTCGGCCAGCCGGGCGCGGTTCAGCCGCCCATCGCCGTTCACCACGCCAGGACCAAACGCCGCCACAATCGCCGCATAGACGCTTTGTCCCGGCTCCATCAGCGCCCGGCCCAGCACATCGGCTTCGATCACCTCCGCGCCCAGTTCGTGCAGATAGGCCGCTACGGTGCTCTTACCGCTGCCCAAATTGCCGGTGAGGCCGACGCGCAGCATCGGCTAGAGTCCCCGTCTCATTTTGGCCGCGCGCACCGTATTCGCCATCAACATGGCGATGGTCAGCGGTCCCACGCCGCCCGGCACCGGCGTGTAGGCGCCGGCTACCTCGAAGGCCTGGGGATGGATATCGCCCACAATCGTCGACCCGCGCTTGGCGAACACCGCCGCGCGTTTGGTGTCACCCAAAAAAAAGCGGTCAAACTCCTCGCGAGTTGTGATCCTGTTGATGCCGACATCAATCAACGTCGCGCCAAGCCGAACCATCTCCGGCGTAATAAACCCCGCTCGCCCGATGGCCGCGACCAGGATGTCGGCCTGGTGGGTGATCTCTCCGAGGCTTCGCGTTTTGGAGTGACAAATCGTCACCGTAGCATTCCGGTGCAGCAACAGCATCGCCACCGGCTTGCCCACAATGTCGCTCCGCCCCACCACCACCGCGTGCTGGCCGGTAACGGGAATCCCGCTGCGCTCCAAAATCTCGATGATGCCCGCCGGCGTGCAGGGCGCCAATGCCGGCCGGCCCGCCAGCAAGCGGCCGGCGTTCATCGGATGGAAGCCGTCCACGTCCTTTTCCGGCGCCACCGCCTCCAGCAGGATCTTCGCGTCCACTTGCGGCGGCAGCGGCAATTGGATCAGTATCCCGTCAATGTCATCGCGGCTGTTCAATGTGGCCACCAGATCGAGCATTTCCGCGGTGGTGACCTCCGCTGGCGGGGCGATCAGGTCGCTGAACAACCCCAACTCCGCGCAAGCCTCTACCTTGCTGCGGACGTAAATCTGTGACGCCGGCGCGTTGCCCACCAGCACCGCCGCCAATCCCGGCCGGATGCCTTGGCGCCCAAGGCGGGCAACTTCTTCGGCTACTTCCTTGCGAATTGTGGCGGCAATCGCCACACCATCGAGAACCCTCGGCGCCATCCGTCGCTCCTCGCCTCCCCGTTCCATCTTACTCGTTTCAAAGCAGGTTCCATGGCCTCGAGCGCCTCGGCGCCACAGCCCGCGCGCAGCGTTCCCGGAGGATGCGAAAGCGTGCGCGTGTTCTGCGTCACACCAGTTGGTGAGTTATCTCACATATCCCAACCACCATCCGCGTGTACGGTCAGGGGTATGAACGTTCCAGATCACATCGGAACGAACCTCACCACCTCTTCGCTGTTGCACGATGGAGACAGTGCTCCATGAATGGATTCAAGGATGCAGGACATCTTTTCCGGTTTGCAGGACTCTTTGTCGTCGCCTTCCTGGTGTTTTGGGTGGTGCGCGGGTTTGTCGTCCCCAAGACTTTCGGCCAGTATGGCCACTATCGCGCGGCGGCCATCGCCGAATACGCCGCACGCCCTGTGAAGTTCGCCGGTCACCAGGCGTGCGAGGCATGCCACACCGACATCGCCGCCACCAAGTCCGGCGGCATGCACGCGCACGTCAATTGCGAGGCCTGCCACGGCGCCTTGGCCCAGCATGCGGAGGACCCCACCTCCCTGACGCCGGCAAGGCCCGATACGGCGGTGCTTTGTGCACGCTGCCACGCCGCCAGCGCCGCCAAGCCGAGAAATTTTCCCCAAGTCGATCCGGCGGAGCACTCCGGCGGAGCTCCCTGCCAGACCTGCCACAATCCCCACAGTCCGGCGATCGGGGCGGCCTCCGCTCCAGCCGCCGCCAAAGGAGGCGCGCAGTGAACATCACCCGGCGTCACATTCTCCTTCTTTTGCCCGCTGCGGCCGTGGCCTGGAAATCGGTGTTGGCCGGAACCCCCGAAGACTCGCCTAACTACAACATGGCCGAGCACTGGTGGGGCATGTTGATCGACATCTCCAAGTGCATCGGTTGCGGTAACTGCGTGCGCGCCTGTCAAACCGAAAACGACGTGCCTGACGGCTTCTTTCGCACCTGGGTGGAGCGCTACCACCGCTCAGGCTGGCGTCTTGAAAGCCCTGAAGTGATCTCGCCCGACGGCGGCAAAGAGGGATTTCCCTCTGTTCCCGACGATCCCAACGGCGAGTATTTCTTCGTCCCCAAAATGTGCAACCACTGCGCCGATTCGCCCTGCACGCAGGTGTGCCCTGTGGGCGCCACCTTCATTAGTCCCGATGGAGTAGTACTGATCGACCAGAGTTACTGCATGGGTTGCGGCTATTGCGTGCAAGCCTGTCCGTATGGATGCCGATATATTCATCCCACCAAGAAGGTCGCAGACAAGTGCACCCTGTGCTACCACCGCATCACCAAGGGATTGACCACCGCCTGCTGCGAGTCTTGCCCCACCGGCGCGCGCCAACTGGCCGATTTGAAAAATCCCAAGGACCCGATTCACGAATTTTTGAAGACCCACAAGGTGCAAG
>JASHUH010000005.1 GCA_030040115.1 Acidobacteriaceae bacterium
ATCGGGAAGACCCACCGCCTCGAGAGCGGCGATGGCCCTCCGTTTTGCCTCTCTGCTGCCGCGAAAGCCTGAAGGCGGAGAAAAACCTTCGGCTACTTGGCGGCCGATCGACATGACCGGATTCAGCGCCGTCATCGGCTCCTGAAAAATCATGGCGATCTCGCGCCCGCGCACCTGGCGCAACGCGCGATTCGGCATCCCCAGCAGGTCGATACTGGCTGGATCGTCAAATCCCCTGCTGCGAGGGATATTCTTCTCGCCCCCTGTCTCCAAGCTGTGCGCCCCACCCGTTCGCCACAGGATTGCTCCACCCACTCGCGCAATCGGCGGCAGAAGTCCCAGGATTGCTAATGCCGTGGCGCTCTTGCCCGATCCCGATTCACCCACCAGCCCCAGCACTTCTCCTTCCTCGACGCGCATGCTCACCCCGCGCACCGCCTCGACCGCGCCAAAGCGCACGCGCAGATCGCGAATTTCAAGAAGCGCGCCCATGTTGTCATCCTACGGGGTCGCCAGCTCGCGCGCCCAATCGCGCCGCCGCATGCACACTCGAAACCGTTGTTTTCGCCAGGCTGCCTGCGCTGTGTATAGTGAGTGGGAAGACCAGCCGGAATTTTCGCCCGCGGCGCCTTCAGAGAGGCGGCGCCGCGCGGATACAAAGGACCGTCATGACGGAAGTGCAGCAGATTTCCGGCGCTCGCAGCGCTCTCGACCGCGCCGTCTCGCGGGCGTACAAACGCCTCGGCGTGTATCTGATGTTGGTCTACATTGTCGCGTTTCTCGACCGCGCCAATGTCGGCTACGCCAAGCAGGCCCTCCAGGCGTCGGTGGGCATTTCCGAAGCCGTGTACGCCCTCGGCGCCGGCATCTTCTTCATCAGCTACTCGCTGTGCGGCTTTCCAAGCAACCTCATCCTGCACCGCATCGGCGCCAAAATCTGGATCTCGATTCTCGTTCTGTGCTGGGGGCTGGCGTCGATGGCCACCATGTTCATCCACGGGGCCACTTCGTTTTACCTCTTGCGCCTGGTGGGCGGCGTGGCCGAGGCTGGCTTCTTTCCCGGCTCCATCCTGTATCTCACTTACTGGTTTCCCAACCGCATTCGCGGCGAAATTATCGGTTTTTTCTACGTTGGCGTTCCTTTGGCGCTGGTGGTTGGCGGACCTTTGTCCGGCGCCCTTCTCGATATGCACTCGTTTAGCCTGCAAGGCTGGCAGTGGATGTTTCTGGTGGAGGGATTCTTCGCCTTCGCCATGGGGCTGCTCTCCTTTTATTTTTTGGACAACAAGCCTGCCAACGCCAAGTGGCTGCCGCCCGATGAAAAGCGCGCCCTCGAAGCCGCCCTTGCCGCCGAGGAGCACGCACGCCGCTCGTCCGGGCCGGCCGATCTGCTGCCCATGCTCCGCGATCTGCGCGTACTGCGTTTTGTGCTCATCTACTTCATGATTCAGATGAGCATCTACGCCACGGTTTTCTATCTGCCCGCCGAAGTCGCGGTCCTCATGCACAAAACCGTCGGCATTGAGGTGGGCATCGTCACCGCCATCCCGTGGATCTGCTCCACTGCAGCCACCTATTGGCTGCCCAAATGGGGCGACCAGTGGAACAATCACCGCAACATGGCCGCGCTCACGCTGCTCGCCGGAGGTTTGGCCAGTTTCGTCTTTCCCGCCGCGGGTCCGGTCGCGGGCCTGGTTGCGCTCTCCGTCTCGGCTTCCAGTTTCGTCGCCGTGCAGCCGCTTTTCTGGACGCTGCCCACCGGCTACCTCGCCGACCGCGCCAAGGCTGGAGGCATCGCGCTCATCGGCATGGGCAACCTCGGGGGATTTCTCGCCCCCAATCTCAAGGTATGGGCCGACGAACTGTTTCATTCGCAAAACGCGGGGCTTTACGTATTGGCCGCCATCACCGTCTTCAATTCCGGGCTGCTGGCGCTGACCCGGAAAAACGCGGCCACGCCCAAGCCGCAATAAAGCGCGCCATGCACCGTTTTCGATTTGGCTCTTTTCGCAAAACTGGCAGCGAATTGCGCCAGCCTCGGCGCGCGGCGCTATTCTTTGAACATCACCGTAATCTTGCGCGCGTCGCCGCCCTCTGAAGTAATGGCGATCTCGCCAGTAACCCGTTTGCGAATGCTCTTGAATTTTTCGCCCCACTCCACCAGCACCAGCGCGTCCGGCGTGAGCAACTCGTCGAGTCCCAGCGTTTCCAGTTGCCGCTCGCCTTCCAGGCGATACACATCCAGGTGATAGAGCTTCACCGGCTTGCCGTTTTGCGCGCCGTCGTACTCGTGGAGCAGCGTGAAGGTGGGGCTTGTGACTTCATCGCGTTCGGCGGCCTGAAGCGCCTCGGCAATGCCCTTGACCAGTGTGGTCTTGCCCGTGCCCAGTTCGCCGCGCAGCAGCAGAAACTGCGGCGGCTTGAGCAGGCGCGCCAGCTTGCGCCCCACCTCGATGGTGTCTGCGCCACTGCGCGTGGTGAACTCGTGGACCCGGCCTTCCGCCGCTGGCGCCGCCTCAGTCATCTACTTTCCTCGCGCTGGCCTGCTGCATGCAATGCCCTGTAACCAAACATATCCGTTTGCGCCGTCTTTGCCGAAGTGAAAACGCTGGTGAAAACCCTGGTATTGAAAGGCGCGCGCCAAAAAATGAAGCGTGTCCGTCGCCAGCAGCGTGTGCTCATCGCCCTCGCGCACCGCGAAATCCGCGACAAGCCCATGGAGATACACAGCGGCTTCCACAGCGCGCGCTCGATCGCCGGGAAATTGCGCCACGAGGCCCGCAATGATGCCCGTCAGCAAATCGCCGCTGCCGCCCTTGGCCATCCCAGGATTGCCGCTGGTGTTGACGGCCACGCGTCCATCCGGATGCGCGATGAGCGTGCGCGCGCCTTTGAGCACCAGCGTTACGCCTACCTGCTGCGCGAAATTGCGCGCCATCTCCAGTCGATTCGCCTGCACCTCCGCAACCGGGACGTCGGCCAGCCGCGCCATCTCGCCCGGGTGCGGCGTGAGCACCAGCGTGCGCCCTTTGGCCAGCTTCGCCAACAACACCGGCTTCGCGGCCAGAATATTCAGCCCATCGGCGTCCATCACCGCCGGCGTTTGTGTAACCGAGAGCAATCCGGTGATGAACTTGACGGTTTCCGGAGCTTGCCCCAATCCCGGCCCGATGGCGAGCACAGATTTGCCCGCAGTCAGCGCAGCCAGGCGCTCCGGGGTGAGATCTTCCGCAGAAATCGCGCCCGCGGGCGTCGCGGCCAGTGGCCAAGTCATCAATTCGGGCGCAAACGAAGCCACCGTCGCCAACGCCGGCGCGGGAACCGCGGCCGTCACCAGGCCGGCGCCGCTGCGCAAGGCCGCCAGCGCCGTCATCGCCGGCGCGCCGGCTTTGCCGCCCACTGCGCCAAAGCTGCCGCCCACGACCAGCACGTGCCCAAAATTTCCTTTGTTCGCCGCCGTCGCGCGTGGCGCCTGCGCCACAGCCAGCGACGATCCTGCCCAATCCACCCCGAGCGTGGAAACCATGGCCGCCTCCGGCGAGCCGATCGGCGCCACCACGATGGGCTGATCCCACCGGCGCGTCAAATGTCCAAAGACATGCGCAGGCTTGGGCGCGGTGAAAGTGATTACCGCGTCGGCCGGAAACACCGGGCCCTCGACTGTAGCCGCGGTCTCGTCGGCTGGCCAGCCCGAAGGCAAGTCCACGGCGAGAACCGGCGCTGCGCTTGGCCGCATCCACTCGAGCGCGGCCAGCGCCAGCCCTTTGAGCGGCGGCTTGAACCCCGTGCCGAGCAGCGCATCGATCATGAGATCGGCGTTCAGCGCGTCTTTGTGCCGTTCCAGTTCCTGCGCCGTGGTCACCGCGTACACGCGGCCATGCATCGGGCTGGTGAGCTCGTTCCACGCCACGCCGGCGTCGCCTTTCAAAATCCCCGCGGAGCCGATCAGCAGCGTGGTCACGTCCAGCCCGTCCCGCGCCAGCAGGCGCGCCGCCATCATGCCGTCGCCGCCATTATTGCCGCGGCCGCACAGCACCGTTACCCGCCGCGCATGCGGAAACTGCCGCCGCGCCAGCTTCGCCACGGCCGCGGACGCCGCCCGCATCAGATCGATGGAGGCAACACCGAATCGCTCGCTCGTCGCGCGATCGCAGGCCTGCATTTCGGCTGCAGAGAGAACGTGCATCGCCTTCATAGTACGACAGGGATGAGGGAACAGGGATCAGGGATCGGTCCGGGCGGCGATTACCGCCCCAAAGCGGTCTGGATCAGCAGCCACGCGTTCAGCGCGGCGATGAGCACCGCCGTGGACCAGGCCAGCGCCTTCATCCCGCGGCGATTCACAAACTGGCCCATTTTGGCGCGGTCGCTGGTGAAGATCACCAGGGGAACCACCGCAAAGCTCAACTGCAGCGACAGGATCACCTGGCTCAGGATGAGCAGTTTCTCCGTTCCTCGCTCACCGGCCACGGCCACCACGATGATGGTGGGAATAATGGCCAGCGAACGCGTCACCAGCCTGCGCAGCCACGGCGAGAGACGGACGTGGATGAAGCCCTCCATCACCACCTGCCCGGCCAGCGTGCCGGTGATCGAAGAATTCTGACCGCTGGCCAGCAAGGCCACCGCAAACAGTGTGCTGGCGCCGGCCGCGCCCACCAGTGGGCTGAGCATCTTGAAGGCGTCCTCAATCGCCGCCACATCGAAATAGCCGCCGCGATGAAAGACCGCCGAGGCGACGATGAGAATCGCCGCGTTCACGAACAAGGCGATGGTGAGCGCGAGCGCCGAGTCGACATTGGCCATGTGCAAGGCCTCGCGCTTGCCTTCCGGCGTGCGCTTGTAGTTCCGGCTTTGCACAATCGACGAATGCAGATACAGGTTGTGCGGCATCACCGTCGCACCCAGAATCCCAATCGCGATGTACAGCATCTCGGGATTGGTGACGATGGCGGGCGCGGGAATCACCAGGTTGCGCAGCACCGGCCAATATTCCGGCCGGGAGAGAAACATCTGCACGCCGAACATGGCGATGATGGTGGCGATCAGCGTGATCACCACCCCTTCCACGTAGCGGAACCCCCAGCGCTGCAAGAGCAGAATCAGCAGCACGTCGAGCGCGGTGATCAGCACCCCGTAAAAAAGCGGAATGTGGAAAAGGAGTTGGAGCGCGATGGCCGAGCCGATCACTTCCGCCAGGTCGCAGGCGGCAATCGCGATCTCCGCCAGCACCCACAGCGCAAAGCTCGCCTTGCTCCCGTAATTCTCGCGGCAAAGCTGAGCCAGGTCGCGGTCTGTGGCCACCCCCAGTTTCAAGCTCAGGCTCTGCAGCAAAATCGCCATCAGGTTCGAGGCCATGATGACGAACAGCAGCGTGTAGCCGAAACGCGAGCCGCCGGCGATATCGGTGGCCCAATTGCCGGGATCCATGTATCCCACCGAGATGAGGAATCCCGGGCCTAGAAACGCCAGCAGCCTGCGCCAATAGAGTGGCGAGCGCGAGATGCGGACGCTCGCATGAACCTCGGGAAGCGATGGTTCGGCGAGCACAACGCGGCTGACGGCTTCAGTGGACATTCTTTCCCTTGAGCGAGAGACTGGGCTTTCGAATCCCTCAAACTCAAGTATGCCACAATTTCTTAACTGTGGTTAAGAAATTTTACTTATGTGAATTTACGATAAAGAACTTCGGCCGGGATGGCCGGTTCCCGCGGGATTCCCCATCCTCGCACCGATCTCTCATCCGTGGACTTCATCTCTACCCGGAAAAATGCCGGCATTCGCCAGCGGCTTTTTGCCGCTGGCGACCGGTGACGCAAGGCTGGGGGAGGGAAATTGCGTCAAAGAATTGGCTGATCTCTGCCTGCCCTTCCGCGTGGCTCCTTGGAATCGGTGCAGCGTAGCCGCGACCGCATTCGCAGCTGCCTCGCTCCGGTTCACACTGTCCGCCTCAAGGAAGCAGAAACCAGTACACGGCTACTTGAGATGGCTCGGAATTGAGCGAGGTTGTACTGCTTTCCAGCGCATGCGAGGGAACTTTAGTAATCTGCGGGCTGCTGAGCCGCCGCGAGTTGCCCACTCAATAGCCCGCCGCTTTACCCAAATGGCCGCGATGATCCTGGCCCGCCTCCAACTCGCCTGTCTTGGGATCGGCGGCGATGCACTCGCCGTCCGACCAGTGTCCCTTTTCAAGCTCGAGAGCATAGCCCATGGCGCGTAGCGCAGAGATGGTTTGCGGCGCGAAGCCGGGCTCGAGAAACAGCGTGTCGGGCAGGTATTGGTGATGAAAGCGTGGAGCGTCGACGGCCTGCTGGATGTTCAGGCCGCCTTCGGCCGCAGACAGAAAAATATTGGCCACCGTCGTGATGATGCGCGCCCCGCCTGGGGAGCCGAGGACGAACCGCAATTTTCCATTTTCGAGAACGATCGTGGGCGTCATCGAACTCAAAGGGCGCTTGCCCGGCGCAATCGCGTTGGCCGGCCCCTGGATCAACCCGTAGAGATTGGGCGCGCCCAGCTTGGCGGCAAAGTCGTCCATCTCGTCATTGAGCAGAAA
>JASHUH010000415.1 GCA_030040115.1 Acidobacteriaceae bacterium
CGCCTACCAATGCAAGGGAAGTACGTAGGGAGGATCGCAAGATCGAGTGAACGAATGCAAGGCGCTCGTTCCAGAAATGCAGTTCAAGGATACGATCGCCTTTCATGATAGATTCGCCGTTCGGTAAGATGACGAACGATTTCGAATAGGTTCTTGCGACTCTCAAGATGCATCGCTGATCCTGAGTGAACTCATGAATCTCCATAAAACCGCGAAGAAGGCGATCCAATGCCTTAACTGCCGCGCGTGCAAGAATACGCATTGAACCCGCGGTTTGACGGATCCGATTTGTGATGAATGCGCCTACGTGGAGGTGGGACGCTCGGCGGCAGCGTTGCAGCAGAGATGGGGTTTTCATAAACCTCTTCTGAAAACAGCGACATTCAGAAGGGGTCATCAGTCCGAAGACGCTTGAGGCGAACCCCATCGCCATGATGAAGATTACAAATTCCGAAATAAATGTCAAGAGAAGCCAAAGTTCCTGCTCAACTGCAGGCCCCTCCAGAAATGATTTCTTATCTGTCGGTCTTCTGAAATTTGGTATGCTGGAGTTCACGTCCGAAGTTTGGATGTGGAGGGCGAAGGGGTTCGCCCAAACTGCTGCTCGATCCCTCCATATGTACACATGGGTGGGCGGATGATGACCCCTGACGAGGACATTTCGTCGGGGAGTCTCCTGCCTAACCAGACGGCTCCCAGAGACTTCTATCAATTGGCAAAGGCCCAAAGTTGCATCAAGCGGCCTAAATGGGGGCTCTGTGAAAATCGTCATCATTTCCGACATCCATGCAAACTTTGCGGCACTCAAAGCGCTTCCTGAACGCCGATACGACGAATTATGGTGTCTCGGCGATCTTGTCAATTACGGACCGAACCCACATGAAGTGATCCGATGGGTGCGAGCCAACGCGACAGCGGTGGTGCGCGGCAACCATGATCATGCATCAGGGTTCTCAGTTGAACCTTTGTGTTCAGAGGCATTCAGAAGACTTGCCGAGGAAACTCTCCGGTACACGCTCGAAGTTTGTACGTATAAGGATCTTCACTATTTGAAAGCTCTACCAGTTTATCGAGAGATTAAGGTCGAGCGGACGCAGTTTTTCTTGGTTCACGCAATGCCCACCAATCCTCTGTTCGGCTACTGCTTTGAAAATTCACCCGATTGGCGTGAAGAGGTCGATTGTATAGAAGCCGATGTGTTGCTCGTAGGACATACTCACACTCCGTTTGTTCGTCAGGTGGGAAAAACCACAATTCTCAACCCCGGAAGTCTTGGACAGCCTAAGACAGGCAGACCGCTCGCCTGCTATGCGGTATGGAATGACGGAGAGATTTTGCTCGGTCAATACGAATACGCGATTGAGGAGACAGTTCAGGGAATCCGGCGCATGCCTATTCTCCCGGAGGATCAGGAGGCGCTGATCGGAGTGTTGAAGACAGGAGAGATACCAACGCACTCAAGGCCTGCTTCTCCATCCAGATGCGAGTTGTCGATTTCTATTCCAATGAGCGAGGAAGATGACTGTGTCTGACAACCACCATTCAGGGCATCGCAGGCTACTGGCAGATCTATTTCGGGATTATGACGGCCCCCCATTCGCGATCCGGCTGTGGAATGGATGGCAGTGGGCGTCCCTCCCAGGGCAAAGAACAGTTTTCACTATAGTCGTCGAATCCCCCGACGCGCTCAGGGCTTTGATGGCGGAGCCGAATGAGATTGTTCTTGGCGAAGCGTTCATTCATAGGAAGATCGATGTCGAGGGGGACATTTTTTCTGTATTCTCGGTGGCTGAATATCTGGTCAATCGTCCCAAAGGATTACTCCAGCGTGCCGCAGAATTGATCCTGCGATCCGCAATGAATTCGAAGAGATGGCTCAGCTTCGGATTTCAACATTCGCAGGCGAGAGACCGCGCATCAATTGCCTATCACTATGACCAGCCGGTCGATTTCTTCCGTCCCTGGCTAGGCAGCACTCTGGCCTATTCGTGCGCCTACTTTCGTTCTGCTCAGGACTCCCTCGATTTAGCGCAATGGCAGAAGCTCGAATTGATCTGTCAGAAGTTGCGCTTGCAACCCCGAGAGCGTTTCCTCGACGTCGGATGTGGATGGGGCAGTCTGGTTCTGCGTGCCGGCGGCAAGCATCACACCCACGCAATGGGGATTGCGCTCAGCCGCATTCAGGCAGAAGTGACTCAGGAACGAATTAAGAACGCGGAGCTGTGCGAGAGGTGCAGCGTTGAGTTGCGCGACTATCGCAATTGCAATCATCTCGCAGAATCGTTCGACAAGATTGCCAGCATCGGGATGTTCGAACATGTCGGTCAAAAGAATCTGTCCGAGTATTTCCGCACGATGCGCGGACTCCTCCGCCCAGGCGAAACATTCCTTAACCATGGCATCGCGCGTTCGCCGTTATCTCCGGTCCGCAAGAACTCGTTTATTGATCGATATGTCTTCCCGGACGGCCATTTGGTGACGCTTTCACAGGCGGTAACTGCCGCCGAGAATGCGGGATTGGAACTGCGCGATGTCGAGAATCTGCGCGACCACTATGAACTGACGCTTCGCAGATGGGTGGAAGGATTGCGGTAGAACGAGGAAACTTTGCGAAATCATGTCTCCGATATGACATTCAGAATCTGGCTGTTGTACATGGCAGGCTCAGCCGCAGCTTTTCGGAGGGGCGACATCGCTGTATACCAAATCCTGCTCAGTCGTCCGAATCGAGGCCAAAGCGAACTTCCGCTCACCAGGGAAGACTGGTACGCCGAAAGTATCCAAGACCAAGGGATTGGTGTATGACGAACACATTCCATCGGCCTTCCGATGAAGAGATTGAGCGGCTGATTGACGCTCTGGACTCTCTCGTGGACGGCGAAGGTGCAATGGACCGATTAATCGCGATTGGGCCACATGCCGCGCCTTTCTTGGAGCGCTTCCTAGTGGAATACCCGCCGCGGTCGCTCTCTTTGCCCCGTTGTCGAGCGGTTCGCGCATTGGGAGCACTTTATTCGTTTTCAAGCCTCATCAAGTACCTGCGAAAGTACGTGCGCCCAGGCGATTCTGTGGTGCTCTTTGCAGAGGATGCGGTGCGCAGCGCAGCAGGACGTGAGTTGATGCAATATGCGAACCCGGCGACGTTCAGAGTTCTTCGCGATGCGATTAAACAACGGGCGACAAGTGGTCTTATCGAGGCACTAGCACAATACCGATGGCCCGAGAGCGTTCCTCTCTTATTTGAGCTGTTAGAGGATGACCTGTGCCGGGAAGACGCCAAGGCGGGACTACGCCTGGTTCCGGAACCGGCCAAAGCGTACGCCTTTCTCCTTCTTCGCGGCTGCACACCGCTGGCAATCGACGGCCCGGCCGCTTCGCGCCGGCGGCGCGCCACACTTGAGTTGCTTGCGGAATTTGGCATTCGGATGAACGAATGGCCCGACCTTCGCAGGTTCCTTGAGCATGAAGACCGCGATTGCGTCCTTTCGGCCGCTACACTTGGTTTGTCCTTCGCCCCTATGACAGAGAGGCCGGCGATCGTCAACGCGGTAATTGAGGCATCGAAGAACATGAACTGGGCACAGGAGACCTTAGCCACTGACCTTCTGGACAAGTGGCCGCAGGTGGCCCGCAGCGCAGCGAGGGGGATATACGGTAAACATAAAGGCCGAGGCGAAAAACCAAACTGGTCATCACCCTTTTGGCGGATTCTGCATCACCTTCTCCGCGACGAGTTGCCCGGGAGGCAACACGATGCTGCTTGAGAGACTGGTGCCGAGGTTTCATAGAACGATGCGGTGATTAGAATGGACCTCAAACAATACGAGCAAGCTAAATTCTCAATGGCTGAACTCATCCGTTCTGCACAAGCGGTTGACACGCAGGACCAGGGCCTGCTCTCCGCTTCACGCGATCTCCTGATGCGCCTAGCCGACGACCGCTTTAATCTAATGCTGGTTGGGCGGTTCAGTCGCGGCAAATCCACGCTGATCAATGCGATTCTAGGCGCGGCCCACCTGCCTACGGGGATTCTTCCGCTTACATCAGTGATCACTACTGTGCGGTACGGCAGCAGGACACAGGTTGTCTTAAGCTTCAACGACAGGCAACTCCGCCAAGAGATTCCACTCGCGCGCTTGTCTGAATATGTCACCCAGCAATCGAATCCCGGCAACGTCAAGAATGTTGCCTACGCCGAGATCGAGTTGCCCGTCGAGTTGCTACGCAGGGGAGTCTTCTTCGTCGACAGCCCAGGCCTTGGATCGGCGATCGCTGAAAACACGCAGACCACAGAGAGGTTCTTCCCCGAAGCCGATGCCTTCGTCCTCATCACGAGCTACGATAGCCCGCTTTCCGACGAAGAGGATCGTGCGTTATACAGAATCCGCGGGACAGACAAAACACTCTTTGTGATCGTTAATAAGCAGGACACGGTTGCCGAGAGCGAGCGTCATCAGGTTCTGGATTACGTGAAGTCTCAGTTGGAACGCTTTTCCTTTCAGAGAGCACCACAGGTGTTTTCAGTTTCTGCACAAGAGGCCCTACAGGCAAAGCAGGCGCAGCAACCGGAGCGTGTCGCCGGAAGCGGCATTCTGCAGTTCGAGGAGGAACTGCTCCGATTCCTCATGGAAGAACGGGCGGAAGCCTTTCTCGCGAACATGCACGAGCGGATCAAGGACTTCCTGCTTGAGCGACGGAACTTGGAGAAACAGATTGAAAGACGTCCGGTTTATGAATCGCTCTTGGATCGTCTTCGAGAACTTCGGGAGCCAGAACGAGAACCTCCGTCGGCTGAGGGACACCATTATGCAACGGAGGATGTTTCCGTCCAAACCTCTCTGGAACTGGAGAAGCGGACTGGATGCCGGATCTGCGGAGAGGTGTTGGACGCCGTCTTTCACTTCCTGAGCAAGCATCAATACGACTTGGTCATCAACCGCGAAGCGCAACGGGGACACGCGATGAGGGGCGGATTTTGTTCGTTGCACACCTGGCAGTACGAGAATATTTCTTCTCCGTACGGAGTGTGCAATGCGTATCCGGAACTTGCCCACCGGATGGCTTCGGAATTGCAAAACGTAGCTGCACGAGGCGATGGACCCGCCTGGACTACCGAAGGCATAACTCACCTTGGTGGATCGCAGGAAACCTGTCAAGTCTGTCAGGTTCGCGTTGAGGCGGAGCGCAAAGCGGTTGACGAGGCCGCTGCCGTGTTGCGACGACTCGAAGCCTCGATCAACGGCAGACTGCCTGCCTTCTGCCTCCTTCACCTTGCAATGATCGTCGGGCATTTGGGCAAAGGCCGGGCCGCCGAAGCTCTGTTGAACGCCCATGCCCAATTCTTCGAGCGAATGGCCGAAGACGCCCAGCGATACGCTCTTCGACATGACGCTTTGCGCCGGCATTTGACGAGCGAAGAGGAACGGCGAGCATCGCAGTTGATGCTCCTGATGCTGGCCAGCCATCGCAGTTTGTGCGCACCATGGAATGTTCAAACTTTACTTTGACGAGCTGTGCTACCGCACAAAGAAACCGGTTGGGATTCTCGACGGGTGAGTTGCCCAGAACGCGTCAGTTGACGGCCGGGGTTCCGGGTTGAGTTCCCCTCATTAGCCCCTTCAACGACTCATGTCGTAACCTCAACTCGCGCATCTCCTCCTCGCCAAGCTTCTCTACGCAGCCAGCCACAACTCGCGATCCCCGATCAATCAGGATCTTCCGGTAATCCGGGTCTGGCGTAGACGCCGCGATGT
>JASHUH010000416.1 GCA_030040115.1 Acidobacteriaceae bacterium
GAGTGTTCTTCTGGTCGTACTCGAACTCCACCCACGAGCCGCGGTAGGGAATAATCTTGCCCAGGAAATAGGTGCGGTTGTTGGCGGTCTCGAAAAACACCCCCGGCGAGCGGTGCAACTGCGACACGATCACCCGCTCTGTGCCGTTCACGATAAAAGTTCCATTCGGCGTCATCAGCGGAATATCGCCGAAAAACACCTCCTGCTCCTTGATGTCGCGAATCGTCTTGTTGCCCGTCTCCGCGTCCTTGTCGTAAATAGTGAGCCGCACCGTCACCTTTAACGGCGCGCTGAAGGTCATGCCCCGCTCTTCGCACTCCTGCTGGTCGTACTTCAACTGCAGGCTCACCGGGTCACCACACTTGTTGCAGAAATCCGGCGTGTTCTTGTTGTACGTTCCGCATTTCTGGCACAGTACATCTCCGGGAAGAAACGGATCCGTAATCACCATCGCCCCGCAATGCACGCAGGCCGTGCGCAGGTGATGCAATCCTTTCAGGTGACCGCACTTGCATTCCCAGTTGCCGATGGAAAAATCGACAAAATCCAGTTGGGAGATCCCACGGAAATCGGTGATCGGGAAAACCGATACAAACACCGACTGCAGCCCCGAGTCGTCCCGCTCGTTGGGCAGTTTATCCATCTGCAGAAACCGCTCGTAGGAGCGCCGCTGCACTTCAATCAGGTTGGGAATTTGAGTTGCGGTGGGAATTTTTGAAAAATCGAGCCGGCTGCGTATCGCACGCTTCTCGTTAGGCATGTTCACTCCTGAGCCTCGTCGCTCCAGCGCCTCACCCTCATCACAAGCTCGCGCTGCTCCGGCGCCCGAGTCTCATCGGCGCCGGTGTTATTTACGGTCATCTATCGAAAAATCCGGACGGCCCTCGATTCCTGCCGCCACCCTTCCGCTCCCCGGATGCCGGAACTCTGGGTCCGGCTTACCCGGTTCAACCCGGTCAAGCGGGTCTTCTATCAATTCGGTCTCAGCGCGCCCCCATTGGGCGGCTTCTTGGCAGGCATTGTCTCCGTACCGACCGCTGCGCTAGACTAAGCGGCGTTATCTAGGGACGCAAGCAGCGGTTAAATCCTCAAATCGGGGAAAAACCGCAGGGGTGATTTGTGCGCAAGGTGGGCTCGCTTGAAAAGACCGCTCTCCGCCACCTGGTAAGACACGAATAGCTCGTAAGGGCGCAATGCCTCACGAGCGTGGCTCATAGCCTGTGCTCTCATCCGAATTCGTTTGCCCTGCTCTCGCCGATCCCAATCTTTGCTTCTGCCGCTCTCTCGCCAGCCACTCAAATCCTGTCAATCGCCGTCCTGCCCGACCAAGGCAACTTACTCACACCACTCGCTTTAATCCCAGCGTGGCGCCTGAATCCCAGCCGTATTGAAGCTAACTCGGGAGAGGTGCGGACGCTTATACGCCTTCTGCCATTCTCAAAGCGCGCCGACCTGCCCGGCATCGTACACCAGAAAAACCGGAATGAACCGGAGAGACGCGCACACTCGATCATAGCGCGTCTTGCCGGCTCTTGCAAGTCCTGCTTGCTTTACTTGATTTCGACGGTGGCCACGCCCTCGAACTTCTTTTTGATCGCCTCCGCCTCTTCCTTGGTCGCATTTTCTTTCAGAGGCTTCGGCGCGCCGTCCACCAGGTCCTTAGCTTCCTTCAGCCCCAGCGAGGTAACCTCGCGCACCGCCTTGATAGTGCTGATTTTGTTTGCGCCGGCGTCCTTCAGGATGACCTGGAACTCGGTTTTTTCCTCAGCCGCCGGAGCCGCCGCCCCCGCGCCCGCCGCGCCGCCCGCCACCATCACCGGGGCCGCAGCGGCCGCTGACACGCCCAGCCGCTCTTCCAACTTCTTCACCAGGGCCGCCGCTTCCAGCAGGCTCAACGAAACAATCTGCTCTTCCAACTGCGCGATATCCGCCATGTTTTCTCCCATCCAAACCGGTTTTTGAATTCACTGGACTTTCGTCCAAAAGACTGCTCCCCGCAGTGGCCGCCCCACGCCGTGGAAAGTTTCCGATGCGCCAGACATGCGCCCTTTCAACTGCCGTTGCGGCCAAAACCCTGAAACAGTGATCAGTGGTCAGCGATCAGCCACCAACGTGGGTGCCCCACCCTCGCCGCGTCTTTGTCTTTGCGGCTAGCGTGGGAACCCGAAACCTAAACCCCCGCGCCCTGCGCGGCAAACTTTTCCTTTTCCACGCCCTGCCCCAGCACCACCGCCAGATCGCGTCCCGCGGCGTTCAGCACTGTCGCCAACCGCTGCGCCGGCGCGTTGATCAGAAACAGCAGCTTGGCGAAAATCTCTTCCTTGCCCGGCATGGTGGCTAGCGCCTTTACCTCTTCAACGTTTAGCAGTTTGCCATCGACAATGCCCAACTTGAACTGAAACTCCGCGTTCTCGCCCGCCCACTTGGCGAACACCTTGGCCAGCGCCACCGGGTCGCCCGCCGTGAACGCCACCGAGTTCACGCCTCGCAGCCCCTTCAGCGCCGCTTCCACCTGCGTTCCCGCGCCCGAAATCGCCGCCAGCTTGTTCTTCACCACGCGGTACTTGCCGCCTGCCTCGCGAATCACCTTGCGCAGCTCGTAGTCCTTGGCCACGGTCAGCTTCGAGAACGTCCCGACAATCGCCGTTGTCGAAGTCTCCAGCTCCTTGGCCAGCAGTTGGACTTTCTCTTCCTTCTTCGCCTTTGAAATCGCCATTGCCTTCGCTCCGCTCGCGGCAGGTGTCAGGTTTCAGGGATCAGTCCCCGAATCGCGCCACTCTTACCCCCGCCCTCACTGTTTTCGCGCCTTCCCAGCGCCTTTCCATGTTGAATCACTCAGCCCCGGAATAACACCGGCGGGTCAACGGAACAACTGACCCTGAAACCTGGTCCCTGGTCTTAACGCTTGCCCGCCGCGTCAGCGACCGCCGAATCCAGCGGCACTCCGGGTCCCATGGTCGAGCTCAGCGTCACGCTTTTGATGTATTTGCCCTTGGCCGCCGAGGGTTTGGCGCGCACAATGGACGTAATCACCGTGGTGGCGTTGTCGATCAGCTTTTGCGGCTCGAAGCTGAGCTTGCCCACCGGTACATGAACGAGGCTCGTTTTATCGGCGCGGAACTCCACCTTGCCGGCCTTGATCTCCCGCACCGCCGCGCTCACATCCATGGTCACGGTTCCGGTCTTGGGATTGGGCATCAGGCCCTTCGGTCCCAGAATCTTGCCCAGCCGTCCCACCACCTTCATCATGTCCGGCGTGGCGATCAGCGCGTCGAACGCGGTCCAGTTTTCCTTCTGGATCTTCTCCACCATTTCCTCGCCGCCCACGAAGTCCGCCCCCGCCTGCTGCGCTTCCTTTTGCCGGTCGCCGGTGGCGATCACGGCCACGGTCTTGGTTTTGCCCAGCCCGTGCGGCAGCACCACCGTCCCGCGCACCATCTGGTCGGCGTGCCGGGTGTCGACACCCAGGCGCATGGTCAAGTCGACGGTCTCGTCGAACTTGGCAAACTTCACTTGCTTGAGCAGGGTCACCGCGTCAGGCAGCGGATACGCCGGCTTGGTCACAGCGGCGCGCGCCTTCGCTATATTCTTCCCAGACTTCGCCATCTACCCCTCGTCTCCCACCGCCCTTGCCAGCCCGCCTGCTGCGGAATCCTTCTGCCGGTCAGGGCATCCGTCCAAAACCTTGCCCGTCCGGCCAGGACCAAAAGCTGTGGTGCTAATGACAGTCCAGGGCTTTCCCTTGGACACAATTTGAAATCATATTGGACTGGCCCGGGAATTGCAAACGTCACCCATTCTCGACATTTTCCTTGTCCGGGAGTATTCTCAAGCCGGCAAATTAAAATAGTCCATGTCTCGGAAACGAAGAAGGCGGAGCTTTCCTATTGGCGCGCTTCTTGAATCCAGCGCAAGTTCAGGTCAAGTATGGCCAGCGATCTTTACGATGCAATTGTGAATGGCGACGCCAAGAAGGCGAGGGCGGCTGCGGAAGCCACCCTCTGTGCCGGCGTCGCGCCTATCAGCCTGATTTCGGAATCGATGGCGCCGGCCATGGACGAAGTAGGCCGGCTGTTTGAGGCGGAGGAGATTTCGTTCCCGAATTACTGCTGGCGGTCCGCGCCATGAAAAGCGCCATGGAACTGCTTCGCCCGCTGCTGGCCGCAGCCGGTCAGAAGTTGTCGGCCTCCATCGTCATCGGCACGGTGAAGGGCGGCCTGCACGACAGCGGCAAGAATATCGTAGCCTCGATGCTGGAGGCGGAGGCTTCGAGGTAATCGATCTCGGTGCGGACGTGTCGCCAGAGAAGTTTGTGGCCGCGGTGGAGGAGCGGAAGCCGCAGGTGGTGTGCATGTCGGCGCTGCTGACGATGACCATGCCCCAGATGAGGACCACGATCGACGCGCTCAAAAATGCCGGCCTGCGAGACCGCGTGAAGGTTCTGATCGGCGGCGCGCCCGTCACCAGGGAGTACGCGCAGGAGATCGGCGCCGACGGCTACAGCGATAACGCCAGCGACGCGGTCGGATTGGTGAAGAGTCTCGTTCCCGCGGCATAGAAGCGCCGTCTGACCGATCCCGGAAAGCAAGCCCTTGAATTCACAGTTCTATCTCGACCTCGCCGCCCGCGGGTTGCACATGCCCATCGGCGCCGACCTGGTGCTGCATGAAGAAAGCGATCCGGAACAAGCCCGCAATGCAGGCGCCACGTTGGGCAGCGTCATCGAGCGCACCGCGCGGCGCTGGAATACCCCGCTGGCCATTCCGTTAATGGACCTGCGCCTGGAAAAATTCGATCTGCTCGCGATGATCGGAATTCCACTCCAGGAAGCCGAAACATTTCACTTCGCTTCGTCGATGGATGGACCCGCGTTGGCAGCGCTGTGCGGCGAGCAAACTGCCCTATTGTGCGCGGGAAGTCAGGCCCGAAATGAGTCTCTGGCCTACATGCGCGCCGTTCCGGAGCTAGTGTAGTGTCTCATAAATAGATTCACATACAAGGAAAAATGTGTCATGGTCCACGTATGATGTGGACCGTGCCTGAAGCGCTGCAGTTGACCGCGGAACAACGCCGCACATTGTCCAGTTGGG
>JASHUH010000417.1 GCA_030040115.1 Acidobacteriaceae bacterium
TGGCGAGGTCCAGCACGAGTTGGTGCGCCGCGCTTGGGCCCGGCCGGCAGGGGCGCGGTTGCGCCTGGGGGCAGCGTTGATTTTTCTGCTGCAGGCCGCAGGCGCCTGGACCCAGACCAAGCCTACCGAATACGAGGTCAAGGCCGCGTACCTGCTCAACTTTGGAAGGTTCACGCGCTACGTGGGCGCCGCGCCGCAACATAACCAATTCGATATTTGCATTCTGGGGCGCGATCCATTCGGCCCAGTCATGGACGATATTGCCGCGCACGAATCCATTGACGACCTCCCCGTCCGCGTGCTGAGAATCAGGGACGCCACCCAGGGCCGGAGCTGCGCCATAGTTTTCATCAGTCCTTTCGAGAGCGACAGGATGCGCGAAGACCTGGCGATCCTGGATGGATCCGACACGCTCACGGTGAGCGATGCGCCCGATTTCATCGAGCGCGGGGGAATGATCCAGCTCATCCTTCAGGGCGACCATGTCCGCTTCGATGTCAATCTTGACGCCGTGAACCGAAACCACCTGGTGCTCAGCTCGGAACTTCTGCGCGTCGCCTCCTCCGTTAAGGGCGGGCCGCAACCGGAGGGTCCGCGATGAGACTCTGGAACCAGCGCTCGATCGCCGGCAAGCTCACGCGCATGAACCTTATGGTGAGCGGCGCGGCCCTGGTGCTGGCCTATATCGCATTCCTCGGCTACGACCTCTACACCCTGCGCCAGGGCCTCATCCGCTCGTTGAGCACCGAGGCCGGGATCGTGGGCGCCAACAGCGTGACTGCGCTGCTGTTCGACGATCAGCAAGCAGCGCAAAACACGCTCTCCGCCTTGCATCAATCCCCGCAGATCAAGTGGGCGATCGTGGTCCGAGGAAGCGGGCAGCAATTCGCCGAATACGTTCGTGAGCCGTCCATTCAGTCGAACCTCACTTCGCGGCTCGCGCCCGGGCAGTCGAGCAGGTACTGGAGCAGCGGCCGCAACATCCTGTTCGGCAGCCGCATCCTTTTCCAGGGAAACGCCCTAGGCGCCGTCTATCTGTTAGCGGAAACCACACAGCTCGAGCGCAGCGCCTTGCAATTCGGTTTGCTTTCAGCGGCCATTCTGGTGCTCTGCTTCGCCATTGCGCTGCTGGCGACTTCGACCATTCGGCATCTGGTTACCGACCCTCTGACCGGACTTGCGGAGACGGCGCAAATAGTGACCCGCGAAAAGGACTACTCGGTGCGCGCCGTCACGCCTCGAACTGAGGACGAACTGGCGTTTCTCGTGCAATCGTTCAACGAAATGCTGGAGCAGATTCAGGAGCGCGACCGCGCTCTGGAAGAATCGCGGAGCATTCTGGAGGAGCGGGTGCGCGAACGCACCGCCGAGCTGACCTCAGCGAACAAAGAGCTTGAAGCGTTTTCCTATTCCGTAGCCCACGATCTGCGCGGGCCCTTGCAGCAGATCAGCAATATTGCGTTTCTGCTGCAGAGTTCTTCGCCCAGGCCGGAGAACGAGGGATTGGTGGAGAAGCTTTTCGAGGGCAGCAAACGGATGTCGGCGCTGATCGAAGATCTGCTTAATCTTTCCCGCGCCACGAGTACGCCGATGCGCCGCACCGCAGTGGATTTGAGTCACATGGCCGAGGAGATTCTGGCCACCCTCAAAGCCGAAAACGGCGGCCGTCAAGCGCGCGTCACTGTGGCCAAAGGCGCCCGCGCCATTGCCGACGAGGGCCTCACGCACGTCGTGCTTGAGAACCTGTTGAATAACGCCTGGAAGTACACCGGCAGGGCGGAAACCGCGGAAATCGAGTTTGGCTACAGGGAAGAAGCGACGGGGACGGTGTATTTCGTACGCGATAATGGAGCCGGCTTCGATCCGCGCTATGCCGATCGGCTTTTCCGCCCCTTCCAGCGCCTGCATTCGCAAGGCGAGTTTCCAGGCACGGGCATCGGCCTCGCCACTGCTTACCGCATTATTGCCCGCCATGGCGGCAAAATCTGGGCACAAAGCAAGGCCGACCAGGGGGCCGTGTTTTACTTCACCCTTCCCTATAATGGAGAAAAATAGCGGCGCAGGATTGCGACAGAAGCGAGGCGGACGGCCACGACGTTCCGCAAGATTCCCGCGAAGCCCAGGAGCGCTACTCCTTCCTATTACCCCTCGCAAATCAATCCAATGCAAGAATTCTTGGGAATCGCTGCTTGATTTCCCGGCGTCGGTGCACAGCAAAGAGAAATGCGATAGGGCGAAATTTATTTTCGGTCCGTGATCGTCCAGACTCCGTCCCTCTTGGAAAACGTGTAGCGGATGAGGTGCTCGAACGACAATGGTTTACCTTCGGAGACGATCGTGGCTTTCTCGGTGCAGTCCCAAGTGGCCGCGTCTCCGGAAATGGCCAGCGCCCAAGCCGGGCAACGATCGGTGACCTGGGCCGCGGGATTCTCTTTGAAGAATTTTTGCCAGCGTTTTGCGCTGACCGGCTTGACGCCCGCAGCCTGAAGCTGCCCGATATCGTGTGTCGCGAGCGCAGAATCGAATTGGTCCAATTTTGCTTGAACCAACGCCGCTTCGCCCACCGCTGGATGCGCCGCCGAAGAATCCGCAACCGAGGAAACCAACTTCGCGGTTTGCGGCCAGGAGGGGGGCGCGGCCATCGCCAGCAGGCCCGCTGCCGCGATCAGGGCCGGAAATGATGCCAAGGATTTCATAGGAGTCCCTTCTTTCTGCGCGTTCCTCGACATCGTTTGAGGCCGCGCGGCGGGCAAAATCCAGCGTGGCCTTGCCTGGAGCGGTTCCAAAGCCGCCACGCCCCTAACGCCGCGGCCGAATCGAGAAGCAACAACTCAAGAGCTCCCCGAGAGGCCGCGACGGTTAAGGTATCGGCGATACGGGAATAATGCTGAGAGGGTAACCTATCTAAAGGAATTAGGAAATGGTACTAAAGTGCGAAACAGTCTCTCGCTTGCGTAAAAACGGGCTTTCCTCGCTGCGCATTTCTGCTTCTGGGGGTAAGCGCGATCCGTTTGGGTCCTACGGTCGCCAGCGGAGAATCGGCTTGCGCGCGGCCTGCACCTCGTCGAGCCTCGAAACCCGCGTGGAGTGCGGCGCCGTTTTGACCAGCTCCGGGGTTTGCTCGGCTTCGCGCGCAATCGACCGCATGGCGGCAATGAACAGGTCCAATTCTTCCACCGACTCGCTCTCCGTGGGCTCGATCATCATGGCCCCGGGCACGATAAGCGGAAAGCTAACCGTATAAGGATGGAAGCCGTAATCGATAAGCCGCTTGGCGATATCGCCGGTTTTAACGCCCTTCGCCGCCTGGCGCTTGTCGCTGAAGACCACCTCGTGCATCGAAGGCGTTTGGTACGGCAGTTCGTAGAGGGCTGCGAGGTTCTTGCGGATATAGTTGGCGTTCAGCACCGCGTCTTCGGTGGTTTGGCGCAAGCCGTCGGGACCGTTGGCGAGGATGTAGGCCAAGGCGCGGATGAACATGCCGGTGTTGCCATAGAAGGCGCGCACCCGGCCGATGGATTGCGGCCGGTTGTACTCCCATGCCAGCGGAGCCTTCGGGTCAGCGGCGGTATCCGTCGAAAGTGGCGCTGGCGACGGCGCGCGGAAAAGGGGCGCCGAGGCTGGAGGCAGCGGATCGTCATTCACCGTCTCCCAGGCTTCGGGAGCGGGGGTATTTGCCGCGTTCTCCTTGCGCACCAG
>JASHUH010000418.1 GCA_030040115.1 Acidobacteriaceae bacterium
CGTGAAGTCAGGCGGCAGAATCGAGATCGTCTGTATGGGCTTAAGGCTGCCGTTCGCCGCATCGTAGGAAAACGCCACTACGCTCGCTCCCATCTCGCACACCGCGTAGGCAAACTTCGCATCCGGGCCGAAGACGAAATGCCGCGGCCCCAACCCCGGTTTCACCGCCGCATACGCCGGGTTGTTGGCCGTGAAGCTGCGTTTTGCCAAGTCGATCTTGTAGATAAAGATCTTGTCGAGTCCCAAGTCGGGCACGAACAGAAAGCGGTTGTCCGGCGAGACCACCACCTCATGCGCGTGAGGACCCCGCTGCCGCGCAGGATTGACGCTCGATCCGTGGTGCTGATCCATTGCCGTCATGGGGCCAATGCTCCCGTTGTCCTCAATAGCAAAGGACGCCACGCTCCCGCTCCCATAATTGGCGACAAAGAGAATTTTGCCCGTCTTATCCAGGGTCAAATGGGCCGGACCTCTGCCCCCCGAAGGCATGCTATTCAGAAATGTCAGCGCCCCGGTCCGGGGATTGATCGAGAAGCTGCTGACCGATCCACCCCGCATGCTGGGCGGCCCTCCCTTGTTGGCCGATTCCGTTACCGCGTAGAGATGGTGGCGCCCAGGACCGGTGACGAGAAACGATGGGTTCGCAATCTCGGCCGCCAGCCCCACTGCCGTCAAGCTCCCGTTTTTCTCGTCGAAGCGGTACTGATAGATTCCCTTGCTGTCATGCCCCGTGTACGTCCCCACATAGACAAAGTAGCGCTCATGTGGTGCGCGGTCCGCCGCCAGCGCTTGCTGCGGCCCCATTGCCGCCATCGCCGCGATACCCACTCCCATGATTCCCGGCGCAACGCGCAGGCTCGCCTTCCCAAAAATCCCGTTTCCCATTCCCATCTCTCCTCCAATCGAAGGCCGTGCTTGACGGCCACAGCAGCCGCTGCCCATCTCCGTCAGGAAGGCTCTCCTTCCACGGTCCGCACTTCCGCGAACACTCAACAAAGCTCTCGCATTGATATACCATACTTTTTAACCGCCCAGGACACTCGTGTGGTCGCCCACCAGGGCGATCGCATGAACCTCATTGGAGACCGCGGAACTCGACTCGGTGTCGATCAGAGGTCGCGACAATGATTCTTGGCGTTTTGATGCCGCCTTTTCGTTTGCTGGGGGTGGCGGATGAGGCCCGGAACCGATGCGGAACCGAAATTTTAGGGGATGCGCAAACGGGCCAGGGAACAGTGACGCAAAGCCAAAGCTTTCAGCCCGCCAACAATCCGCCCTATCAAGTAGTCTCCTGGCGCCGGATGACGAACTGAGGCGCTTGGCGTGGCCATGGCCCCGGCACGGAGCAGAGTTGATAAGGTAAGAACGGAGATGGCGTGCCAAAGCAAGTGATTGCAGGAATCGATATTGGAGGAACAAAGACGGCGGTGGTGCTTTCCGCCGATCCCCCGCACACGCTTATCCGGGAGGCGTTTCCGACCAAGCCGCAGAATGGGCCGGAGCAGGCGGTCCAAGCCATGGTCGCCCATCTGCGCCGGGCCTTTGCTTCGTCGCAGATGCGGCCGGACCAACTTGCGGCCATCGGGGTAAGCTGCGGCGGGCCACTGGATTCGGTCCGGGGCATCATCCAGAGCCCGCCCAACCTGAACACCTGGGTAGACGTTCCCATTTGCAAAATTCTCGAAACCGAATTCGCTGTTCCATGCTTTCTTGAGAACGACGCCAATGCCGGAGCCCTTGCCGAGCTGCGCTTTGGAGCCGGACGTGACGCGAAGGACCTTGTGTTTCTCACCATGGGAACAGGCTTGGGCGCGGGGCTGATCGTGCATGGTGAATTATGGCGCGGCGCATCGCAGTCGGCTGGCGAAATCGGCCATGTGCGGCTTACGCGCTCCGGTCCGATCGGTTATGGAAGAGCCGGCGCCTGCGAAGGCTGGGCCAGCGGCGGCGGGATGGCGCAGGTGGCGCGCATATTTGTGAAAGCGGCCCTCGCGCGTGGAGAGAGCACCCTGCTGGAGCAGAAGCAGCCAAACAGCATCACAGCGCGCGACGTGGCGGAGGCCGCGCGCAAGGGTGATCGCGTGGCCGGGGCGGTGGTGAAGAAAGTGGGCGAAAAGCTCGGCGACGCCTTGGCCATTCTGGTGGATGTGGTCAACCCGGAGCGCATCGTGGTGGGCGGATTGACGCTGCGTTTCGGAGAAGCCATTCTGGGCCCCGCGCGCAAGCGGATGATGCGCGAGGCGCTGCCCAGCGCAGCACGCGTGTGCAGCGTGATTCCGGCAGGGCTGGGTGAGGCCATTGGCGACGTAGCCGCGATATGCGTCGCTCTGGATGGCCTCGCCAAAACCGGCACACAACTCAACGGCGCCGAAAAAGCCGCCGATGCACTCCAACCAGCCGTCGCCACCGGCTGAAATGTTCCCACAAGAGGCGAGTTCCATATTCAGCACGCGCGTGTCACGACGAGAGTTTCTAAAGCAATCCGGCGCCGTAGCAGGCTGGATCGCCACAGGTGGCGCTTTGGGCAATGCCGCGGATTCGAGCGGCCGCAAAGTGCTGCACATCATCGGCCACTCGCATATCGACGCCGCTTGTTCCGCCCACCCCAACCTTATCCCTTGAAGGCGACTCTCGCCCATGCTCTCGGCGGTCCTGCGTTTTTCCAATGAGCAGCAACACATTCCAATCTCGTCGTCGATTGCAACGATGATTCAAGTTTGGTCGATGTCCTCAGGTCAGGCCGGCATTAAGGCATCCAGGAAAGTCGCAGCAGACCGCAAATATGGCGTACCGTTCGCCTCGGCTGCGGCTCATCCGTCGATTGGCAACGACTGTTATGCAGATCCCTGACGCGTTTTCCACCTCCTGGGATGAGATTCTTATCACGATCTTCATTGCATCTTTATACGTCTTCCAGTAAACGAAAAATAGGGCGGGCTATATCTTCAGTGCGTTTGCTCGAACGCGTCGGTGTTCGATCCGCGCCAAGTTCATTTTCAGGGCAAGGGGAGAAGTGTGCCAAAGTCACAAGTAAGTCATCCGCAGCTTTATGTCAGCAGGGTTCGGAGGTCGTTCCCGCTCGTCAGCCTTTTCGTCATGGCGCTGTCTATGCCCGCCATGACTCAGGATGCGTCTGTTTCCAATACCTCAAGTCCGACGACGGTCGATCAATTGAAGAAAGAACTCCAAGCTTCACTGGACCACCTGAACAAGATGCAGCAGGAACTGGATGCGCATGAGCAGAGCAGCTCTTTGCAGTTACAACTCAACGCAGAACGGCAAAATCTGGAATCGCTGGAGCAGCGGCTGGACAAGGTTTCCGCATCCGCAAATCCTCAGCCGTCGCAACCTGCGCAGACGGCGCCCGATCCGCCGCCAGCCAGTGAAGCTTCGACATTATCACCAAAGATTATGTATGACGGCGGTTATAACGGCGGATTTTTCATAGCCAGTGAAGATAAGAGTTACTCGCTGGTTGCCAACGGCCTGTTTCAGGTGAGATATACGGGCTTCAAGCCGGGAACGAGCGTCGAGGCGCTGGGTGAAAGCTCCCAGGGAACGAATAATTTCGATGTATTTCTGGGCCGCCTCGCTCTTTCCGGATCGGTGTTCCAGCCGGGAATCAAGTACTTTCTGCAATTCCAGGGCAGCACCGCCGGAAACAGCAACGGCATTTCGGTGCTGGACTGGTTTACTTCCAGGAGCATTTCGAATCATCTCACGCTTCAGGCGGGCCGTTCCTGGGTTCCTTACACCTACGAGTACTATGACAATCCCGGGAATTACCTGTTCCCCGACTTATCCACGGCAGAATACGCGTTCCTTCTGCAAAGAGCGATTGGGTTTCAGGCCTATGGCCAGGCGGGCAGGACGGGCTATGGATTCGTGGTGGCCAATAGCATCCCTGCCCTCGACGTAGGCAGCCAGGAGAACTTCGACTCCAAGCTGGCTTACATTGGCAACGCG
>JASHUH010000419.1 GCA_030040115.1 Acidobacteriaceae bacterium
GAAATGGATTCGATCGGCGGAAACCTGGACGCCTTTACGGGTAAGGAAACGATCTGCTTCAATGTGAAATCTCTTGCGGACCATGTGCCGATTGCACTGGACGTGCTGACGGACCTGGTGTTGAATCCGGTCTTTGCGCCGACAGATATCGAGCGGGAACGGGGCGTGATTCTCGAAGAGATCAAGATCGACGAGGACAATCCCGATGTCTTGGTCCACGAACTTTTCACCCAGAGCTTCTGGAAAGGTCACCCGCTGGGCAAGCCGATCCTGGGCACGACGGAAACCGTAGGCCGGCTGGGGCAGGAGCAACTTCTCGCCTACCACGGTGACCGCTTTCACGGCCGCAATATCGTCTTCTCCGCGGCCGGCAACCTGGATCATGATCGATTTACCGAGGCGGTAGCGGAAAAATTCTCGAAGCTGGCGAGCGGCGACACCTTGCATGAGCTCTCCGCGCCGGCTCCGAGCGCCCGCATTCTGCTGCGCAGCAAGAAATCTCTCGAGCAGGTGCAGATCTGCCTGGGAGTGCCCGCGCCGCCGATCACCGATGAGAACCGCTACGCCACGCTGATCCTGAATACAGTGCTTGGCGGCGGCATGAGCTCGCGTTTGTTTCAAACCATCCGCGAAGAGCGGGGACTAGCGTATTCGGTGTATTCCGATCTCAGTCCGTATCGCGACACGGGCACGCTCTGCGTTTACGCTGGAACCTCGGCGAGCAACGCCATCGAGGTGGTGGACCTGATTGTAGCCGAGTTCCGCAAGCTCAAAGAAACACCGCTCGAGGAGGAAGAACTCACACGCGCCAAGGACCAGGTGAAAGGGAATTTGCTGCTTGGATTAGAGAGTTCGAATTCGCGCATGGCCAATCTGGCCCGCCAGGAGATGTACTTTCATCAGTTCTTCACCGTGGATGAGATCATCGCCCGCATCGATGAAGTGAGTGCGGCTCAGGTCCAGAGGATGGCGCAACGACTTTTCGACCCCGACATCATCGCCGTCACCCTGCTGGGCCGGCTGGACGGGGTAAAGCTGAGCCGGGAGAAATTGGCCTGTTGATTCCGGCCAACCAAGCTATCAGCTTTGGCTTGCTCGCGTTCAACGATTCGTACAAGATCGAGTTTTTCTCCATCGGGGAGGCCAGTTCAGTACACGCTTCCAATCTTACGTTTCGTGGCGAACAGGGACGACCGGGACGAGGCCCCGTTCGGCCGCTGCCCAGTTTCCTTATCGGCTCATTCCTTTGTTTCCTGCCTTACACGGGCGGCGGCATATCGACCACCGGAATCCCCGGCGGCGGCGTGAAATGAAAGGTCGCGGCTGGAATCGGCGCATTCGGCTCTTCGCCGGTGAAGGAAAAGCGAGTCAGCGCCCCGTCCATTTCTTCAATGGAGATGGCCGTAATGGCGCCGGCCGGAGTCACCGTGAGCGCGATGCGCCGGACGCGGTCTTCCTCCCCTTTCGGCGTTCCGGTCAGGGTAAATTCATTAGACGGTCCGCCCGCAAGCATCAAGTCATTCAATTCTTTTTCAAGTTCGGTATGCCCGAGCAGAAACCGGAGCGGCGAACGGAGATCGCTCAGTTCCTTCGCCGGAAGGCGCTGCACTTGCGCGTCGCCGCGCGTGTAAAACCAGGCAAACTTTCCATCCAGCAAGAACATCTTGCCCGGCGGCGAGTCGTAATCCCATTTCATCCGGCCCGGCTTGCGCAAGAACAGCGTGCCGCTTTCGGTGCGCTTCATGCCGAGACCTTCGTAGGTCTCGGTGAAATCCGCCTTGAGCGACCGCAGCGCATCGTAGTGCTCGTCGACGCGATGAGCGACTTCCTTCACTGAAGGACCTTTCGCGGGCGCTTGCGCAGAAGGGCCCTGCGCAGAAGGACTCAACGCGGCCGGCGTGCGCGCCCATCCACATAGGTTGGCGGTGATGAATGCGGCAGCGACAAACAAGCCGCAGCGCCGCCGGAGGTGGTTGGCCGTCATTGCAGCGGCTGGCTGCAGTTGGTTCCGCCCGCCGGATCCTGCTTGAGGGTCCCGAACTGATCGCTGCAGAAGCCTCGATCCCCGGTCTTGCCTACCGTCTCGGGAACCGCGGTCACTTGATATCCCGTGAACCGGTCCGTGCCGTTGATCGTCACCTTGGTGCAATTACCAATAGTGAAGATGTAGCCGGATTTGTACCCGGTGGCCAGATCCGGCTGCAGAATCTGCGCCGAGGTGGCCGAGGGAGCACCGGCGCTGGGATCGCCTCCCAAAGCCTGCAGGGAGCAGGCATACCCATTGGCCGGATAGGTCGATTCGTACTGAATCTCGGCCTTGTTAACCACCTGGACGGAATTGATGGCCGAGGTCTCATTGGCCTTCTTCTTCAGACTGCCGATCGTCGGGATGGCCATAAGCATAAGAATCAGGATGATAGCAATAACAATCAGCAGTTCCATCAGCGTAAAGCCGTTGGAAGCGCTTGAAAGGCGCGCGCCTGGGCGCCGGCGGTGAAGCAGTTGCTTGCGATTCATGGGGTACCAGTGCCTCGCGAAACAGGCCGGCGGGGCCGACCCATTCGACAAGAATCCTACATCGTATGGACGCGAAAGGGAAATCGGACGCTCAGAGCGCAGCCTAGGGCCGCCGAACCTAGCGCTTAGCTCACCCTCGGGTGAGTTCTTCGAGCGCCAAGCTTGCTTTTCGCTGCCTACTTGCCGGGCTTGGCGGGAGCGCTGATGGGGGCGGGCTTGGCCCCTTCCAGCACGGAGTGCGTCCCGGTGGCGCGCTGATAGAGAACAACCAGGCAAACCGAAGTACACATGAAGATCACCGCTGACCAG
>JASHUH010000420.1 GCA_030040115.1 Acidobacteriaceae bacterium
GGGCAGGCAATCCCCACTGGGCTGGCCGGGCGGGCCGCGGAGTTAGCATGGTAAGAGCAAATAACCAGCGGAAATCCGATGCAGCCGCGAGAGCCGTGGCGTTTGCGCCGAAAAGTCCTTTCCGGAGGGATAGGGCGATGAAAACCGTGCACAGCTTGCTTTTTGGAGTCATTATGACCAGCGTACTCACCGCCGCCGCGCAATCACCGCGCAGTGGGCATTGGGCCATCGTGATGCACGGCGGCGCCGGCGTCATCAAGCGCTCTGAAATGGACGCGAAAACCGAAGCCGCTTATCGCGCCTCGCTTGCCCGCGCCATTGAAGCCGGAGCGCAGGTGCTCAATCGCGGCGGCGCGTCGATGGATGCGATCGAGGCGTCGATCCGAATTCTTGAAGACGATCCTCTTTTCAACGCCGGGCGCGGCGCGGTGTTTGCCGCCGATGGAAAAAACGAGCTGGACGCGGCGATCATGGACGGTGCCACGCTTAAGGCCGGGGCCGTGGCCGACGTTACGCGTACGCGCCATCCCATCAGCCTCGCCCGCGCGGTGATGGAAAAGTCGCCGCACGTTTTTCTCGTCGGCCCAGGCGCCGACCAATTTTCCCTCTACGCCGGACTCGAGCAGGTGGATCCAAGCTTTTTCTTCACCGAGCGCCGCTGGCAGGCTCTGATCAAGCAGTTGAAGAAAGAAAGCCTGCCTATTCCTCCGCGGCCTAAGGGCGCGCCGCCCCCGCCCGTCAAGCCGCAAGCTGAGCTTGAGCCTGCGGATGCGCACGAATACGGCACGGTGGGCATGGTCGCGCTCGACCGGCGCGGCGATGTTGCCGCCGGCACTTCCACGGGCGGCACGCAGGCTAAGCGCTGGGGCCGCGTGGGCGATTCGCCGCTCATTGGCGCGGGCACTTATGCTTCCAACCAGTCCTGCGCTGTCTCCGCCACGGGCACAGGCGAGTATTTCATTCGCCTTACCGTGGCCCGCACCGTTTGCGCGCTGGTTCAGTACAAGGGCTACAAGCTGCAGCAGGCGGCCGATGAGGTCATTCACAAAGAGCTGGCCGCAATTCATGGGGACGGCGGCGTCATCGCCATCGCGCCCGACGGCCAGATGGCGTGGAGCTTCAATACGCCGGGGATGTTCAGGGCCAAGCTGGCCGAAGGCGGCAAAGTACAGGTGGGAATTTACAACGACGAGCCGTAGGACAGCAGGTCAGCGAATCGGCGAAGAGGCGTGTCAGCAAGTTGGCCGCCGCGAAAATAGATGGTGATTGGCGGTGGCGCAAGCAAGTTAGTCCAGCCGGGTGAGAAATGCGTTGCCTTGGCTGGGGTGAATGTGCCGGGCGATATACACCGCCGTCTGCCGGTTGTCGCCTTGCGGCCGAATTCGCACCCAGTAGCTCCTCTCTTCACCAGGAAACTCGATCACGTTGGCGGTGGGGTACGCGCGCGCGAGCTCCCGTTTCAAGCGGAGGGCCTCGCCTTCGCTGTGAAACGCGCCAATCTGCACGCACCAGCGCCCGCCCGTGGCCAAGGGCTTGGGTGTTTCATAGACGTCGATCCGCACCTTCGCCAGTCCGCTGCGGTAAACCCCGGTGGCTTTGGCGGAGGCCATGGTCATATCCAGGATTCTTCCCTCGACAAAGGGCCCGCGGTCGGTAATGCGCATTACGCCAGTCTGTCCGGTGGCGAGATTCGTGACCTCGATGAGCGAACCCATGGGCAGAGTGCGATGCGCGGCGGTCATAGCGCTGTCGCTGAAGACCTGGCCGTCGGCAGTGCGGCGGCCCTCATAGGGAGCAGAATACCAGGTGGCGTAACCGACTTGAGCGTAAAGCGGCCGGTGGGTCTCGACGTATTCCAAATCGGCCGCGTCCACGCCGCCGGGCGGGACCGGCGTTACGGGAATGCGCGCCGGCGGAGGAATCTCGGTTTCAACCGGGGGCGGCGGATTCACGGGCTGCTCGGCCGGCGGGGGCAGCGCCTGCGGCGGAGGCATTTGCGCCTGGCCGGCGTGCCGGCAGCCACTCACGCCCAAGATCGCGCCCGCCAGCCCGGCCAGTGCGGCCAGGCGGCAGGAGCTTTTCCATCGGGAATCCGTTATGGTCACCTGTATGGATCCTCGGGTTGGCCGGGTGACCGGGGCGCGGATCCGCTGATTCCCAAACCCGAACCCTCGAATTTGTCGGCGAGGTTGCGCAAGGTATCGGACATGGCGCGCAAAGCCGAGATTGACTCGCGGCGCACCTGCGGAACCACGGCGTCGTTCACATATGCAATGGCGTGCCGCAGCTCCAATTCGATCAGTTCAAGGGCCTCTTCAAAGCGCTGTCCGACGCTGGGCCCACCCGGTGGAGGATACGTGCTCATGGACTTTGGCCTTTGCGCGCAACACGCGGCAAGTTCTCGATTCCCAGTCTGTTTGATGCTTTCGAGCGAGTCAATGCCAGGAACGTGGAAGGCGCCTTGGGCGTCAACATCGGCTGGCGGATCGCGCTTTCGACCGGCAGTTCGCTCCCTGCTTTTCGCAGCATCCGTGTGCGGCCGCCCGCATGGAGTCTTTCAACCCGGGATTTCCGACTTAGTCGCGTCCGAGCGACCTTTTACACCCAATTTGCGTCCCACCCCAAAGGGGAGAAAGGGTGGTGGCGGTTTTTGACCGCCTCGTTGTCAGCTCGACCTTCCCGGCTGCAGGCCGGTTTTGCCTTGTCAGCATGTGCAATGCACTTCCAGGCAGCGAGGCGTCGTTTTTTGGCAAGAGATTTGCTGTACTTGGGCGCGAATAGAAATCGGGCTAAATTGAAGCGGGCACGAAGAGCCGGGCTGGCCGGCATGATGCTCCTCTCGATTTCCGCCATCTGCCTGTTTCCGGCCGGCGCGGCCCAAACCTCATCGAGCAAA
>JASHUH010000421.1 GCA_030040115.1 Acidobacteriaceae bacterium
CATAGATGCCGCTCTGGTTGTGATCGGAGCCGATCCGCCGATCGCGGGTGAGGAACTGGTGCTGGTGGAAGCCGTTGGCAAACAGGTTCAGGATTTGATCCTGGTCATCAACAAGGCCGACCGCACCAGCGACCCTGAACGTGCTGCGGCCGCCAAGTTCACACGCGAGATCCTAGAAAAGCGGCTACATCGCCCGATGGGCGAGGTATTCGAAGTCAGCGCCTCCGAACGGATCGAAAACAAGGGACCTTTGAGGGATTGGGAAAAACTTTTGGCGAGTTTGTATCACCTCGTTGAAGACTCGGGCAGGAACCTAGTGCGCTCCGCCTGCGACCGTGGACTCCAGCGCCTGAGCGAACAGCTTTTGGCTGTCGTCAGTGAGGACCGCGACGCCCTTCAGCGTCCGATCGAGGAGTCCGAGCGGCGCATCGGGCTAATGAAGGAAACCATCGGCGAGGCTGAGCGCTCCATGCACGAGCTGAGTTTTCTGTTCATGGCGGAACAGCGACGGCTCTCGGATTTCTTCGTTGATAGGCGCACACAGTTCTTTGAACTCGCCTGGAAAGAGTCCGAGGAAGAATTTTACGACGCGCTACGGTCAGTGCCTCGTGGTTTTGGCCCCCATTATCGGCGCCGAATCATGCACCTCAGCCAAGAGATTTCGAAACGTAAGGTCATGCCTTGGCTCAAACCTGAGCAGGAAGAAGGCGAGCGCCAGTATCGGGCCGTGGCCCTGCGATTTGTGGAGATCGGGAACAGTTTTCTGATAAAGCTTGCTGATGCGGGCCTTAGCGAGCTTGCACGTATGCCCCACGCGCTAGACCCCGATAAGGGGCTTCGCGCGCGTTCCCATTTCAGTTTCGAGAAATTTCTCACGACTGCAGATCCCCCATCGCCCTTGCGTTGGCTCGCCGACGCCTTCTTGCCGCTTATGGGCGCGCGCAAAATGATCACGAACGAAGCCCGGGAGTTTCTACGTCACCTCTTGGACACAAACAGCTCGCGCGTACAAAACGACGTTCTCAATCGCATTGACGACAGCCGGGGCCGTCTGGAAGCCGAGATCCGCAAACTGCTGCACGAAATCAGTCGCATTGCAGAACAGGCGCTTAACCGAGCACGGAGAGTGAAAGAAGAAGGAGCGCCCGCCGTGCAGTCAGCACTCGCGCGGCTCAACCGATTGGAACAGGAAATCTCAGCACTCACGTAAATTGCGTTCAACAAGTTGATAAGGATCCGATGGATTCCCTTGCGGAACTGGGAAGGAGGCTCCTTTGGGAAGGAGCAAAGGACTGGAACATTGAACTGCTCCGCGAAGGGTACCCTTGCGACACCATGCGACATCAGTTTTTGACCGGAGTTCAGATCTGGCCGCTGCATTTAGGCCTAGGCACTCATCGACGAGCAACTTCATAGACGTTCGTCAGCATTTGAGGCGTGTTGTGGGGTCCCTGAGATGTTCCATCAAGGGACGAGCAAGCAACCTCTTCTGAATTAACTTTGTTATTTCGGTTCATTAAAACGAAAACTTCAGCGCGCCTTGCAAAATGCGCGGCGATGCTGCGCTGATGACATGGCCGAAGGTCGTATCGCCGATATTGCCGTCGACTGCCTGCGGACCAAAAAACGAGGCATGGTTGAAGACATTGAATGCCTCCACGCGGAACAACAGAGCCTTCGATTCCGTAATCGGCAGGTTTTTGGCGACCGCCATATCGTAGTTGTCCTCACCCGGGCCATAGAAGAAACGCCGCTTTGAGGTGCCGGGACTTCCCAGTGCATTCTCGCCGAAATCAGCGGTAGAGAAGTAGTTGTTTCCATTCGTTCGCGGATTCTTGTTGAGCTGCAACGGTCCGCCGTCGTAGTCCGGCTCATCGATGCTCGAGTTGTTCACGCCATTCGGATTCGTCCCGATGAGCGAATTGTCGCCGTTGTTGATCATCGTGACCGGGAACCCGGTCGAGAAATGACTGATCCCGGAGAGCGACCAGCCTCGCGTGAGCCGGGTGGGATGAAGGAACTGATCGAAGGGCAACTGATAGTCGTAGCTGACGACGAAGTTCTGCTTGATGTCGTAGGAAGAGATCGCGTAGCTCAGAGCCGGGTTGAAGGGGTTGACTTCCTCGCCGATATTGGACGACTCGTCCACCGACTTGCCGTAGGTATAGGAAGCATCAAACTCGAGACGCCCGGCGGTGTGCCTTGCGCTCAATTCGAGAGCGTTGTAGTTGGCGTAGCCAATGTTGGACTGGAGAGCATTGCTGCCGAAGTTGGGGCCGAGCTGCTGGCGGGTGCCATCCACAGTGCCGCCGGAGGCCGGATAGTAGACCGTGTCTTCACCAAACGCTCCGCAAGTCACAGTGCCGAACATGACGTCGCTCGGCTGGCTCAGGCTCAGGCAGAGCGCGGGATTTCCAGGATTTTCCGCAATCAGCACCCGCTCGCGGTGCGTGGCGGATCCGATGTAGGTTGCGTCGAAGACCGTCTTCGGTCCTGCCTGACGTTCGACCGATAGCGACCATTGCTCGGTATACGGCGTGTGGTTGTGGATGTTGTATCCGGGAATGCCGCTGATCGGCTCGTACGAAGGCCAGTTGACGTTCGGATCGGGATGGCTGCGCGAGGAGTTGAGCGGCGCAAAAGTATAGGGGAAGGGCTGGCCGTTGTTGGCCCCGTCGGCGGCTCCAATAAACGGTGTCGCGAAGAGCGGAGGCTCGGGGCTGGTGTAAGTCGTTCCATAGGGAGCGTTCGCCGCCAGCACACTGATGGCAAGAGCATCGATCGCGGTATAGAAGTTGCCGAAGCTCGCGCGGACGCTGGTTGCGCCGGGGCCGCCGAGAAACTTCCTGAGCAAGGCGCCGTTGTCGGCCTGCGGAGTCCAGGCAATCCCGACGCGCGGAGAGAAATCGAGGGCGTCGATCGGAGCCAGGGTATTCGGAATGCCCGGATCGCCCGGATAGAGGATGCCCGGAGGCGCGCCCGGAAAGACGACTGACTGGGCGCCGGGTGCGAAAGTCGAGATCTGGTTGTATTTCTCCGACCAGGGAGCGAT
>JASHUH010000034.1 GCA_030040115.1 Acidobacteriaceae bacterium
GACCACGCTGCGCCTCATGGGCCTCTTTAATCCCCTGATGCGCGAGATGGTGGAAATGCATTACCTGCTGACCGATCCCGTGCTGATGGACGACCGTCGTCTCGAAAATCTGCTGGGAACCGTGAAGCGCACTTCCTACGACGAGGGCATTCGGTTGACGCTGGCGGCGATGCCATAAGAGAAGAAGACTGAACGGAAGGAAAACCGATGATTGCACGACATTGGCGCGGGTGGACGAAGCCCGAATGCGCAGATGAGTATGAGAATCTTTTAAGATCCAAAGTGCTGCCTGCCCTGGGCGCCATCGAGGACTATCGGGGCGGCTACATCTTGCGCAGCGAAAACGTGGAGGAGACTGAGTTTGTGGTCCTGAACCTGTTTGACAATCTGGAGGCAGTGAAGCGGTTTGCTGGGCCCGAGTACACCGTTCCCGTCTTCGACCCGGAGGCGAAGGCGCTCCTGAGCCGTGTCGAAAACTTTGCCGCCCATTACGACGTGCGCGCCTGCACGGCCTCCGGCATCGCGGCGGAAGGCATCCGTGCGCGCGCCGCCGATTTGAAGCTCGGCGAACTCGATTGGGTCGAGCTCAAGCGCGAGCGCGACGAAGGAAGGCCCTGACCCCGCCCCGCCCTAGCCTTCCTTGCGGCAATGGCGCCGAGAATGACACGGCGACGCTCGGCGTTCGAATGCCAGCCCTGTCCTATCGCTCCCTCTCAATTTGCCGATGCGCAAGTGCTAAAATCAATCCGTGCCGGGTCCTACGCGACGTAATCCCGCCAACCCCGCCAGGTCCGGAAGGAAGCAACGGTAACGGGCTAGTACGGGCGCAGTAGGTTACCCGGTACTTTTTTGGCGCTTTTTTAAAACCGATGTTTTTCGAGCGGCGGGCCGGCTTCCCCATCCGGAAAGCACGCTGCCAGGAGAAGTCCATTGAGCCTTACCGTTCGCCCGGTAGTGGGCCGCCGCGCCAAGATTTCGGCGCTGGGAACCTACGTTCCCCCTCAGGTTCTGACCAACCAAGACCTCGAAAAAATGGTGGAAACCAGCGACCAGTGGATTCTGGAGCGCACCGGAATCCGCGAGCGGCACGTGCTCGCCCCCGGACTCGGCGTCAGCGATATCTGCCTCGAAGCCGCCCAAAAATGCCTCGCCGCGCGCGGCATTGGGCCCCATGAGGTCGAAGTCATCCTCGTCGGCACGGTCACTCCCGACATGATGTTTCCTTCCACAGCGTGCTTGGTCCAGGCGAAGCTCGGCGCCAAAGCCGCCTGGGGCTTCGATGTCTCCGGCGGTTGCTCCGGGTTCGTCTACGCTCTCGTGGCCGGCGTGAAAATGGTCGAAAGCGGCGCGCATTCACGGGTGCTGGTCTGCGGCGTCGACGCCAACACCCGCATGACTGATTACACCGATCGCGCCACCTGCGTTCTGTTTGGCGACGGCGGCGGGGCAGTCTTGCTCGAGCCGGCCGCGGAGGGCGAGATCGGCTTCATCGATTACGTCAACGAGATCGACGGCTCGGGCGGCGTGAGCCTCAATTTGCCCGCGGGGGGCAGCCTCCATCCCTCCACTCACGAAACCGTCGACAAAAAAATGCACTACATCCATCAGGACGGCCCCGCAGTCTATAAATTCGCCGTGCGCAAAATGGCCGAAGCCGCTGAAAAAATCCTGGAGCGCAACGGCGTCTCCGGAGCGGAGCTGGGCTGCTTCATTCCCCACCAGGCCAACAAGCGCATCATCACCTCGACAGCCGAACGCCTCGGCCTGCCGCCGGAGCGCGTCATCATCAACATCGACAAGTACGGCAACACCTCGGCCGGAACCATTCCCCTAGCCATGGAAACGGCCATCGAGGAGGGAAAGCTGAAAAAAGGCGACCTGGTGCTGCTCGCCGCCGTGGGCGCAGGCTTCACCGTGGGCACGGTGCTGCTGCGCTGGGAGATCTGAAAGGCGGCTTTACGGCGTCTGGCGGGATATACAGGATCGCTGTTTTCGCCGTCCGGCTAGAAGCTGGGGCGTCCTTCGGCATATACTGTGCTCCACCAGACCGTTTCTGCCTCCCTGTTTCGGGAGCGGTTCTGGGCCTGCGGAGGATCACCATGGAAGTGGAGTTCACCGCTAGACAGGTGAAGATTTCCAAATCGCTACACGAGCTGGCCGAAGAAGGTATGGCGCGGATCGGCCGCATTCTGGGCAGAACCGCTCGCGCCAGCATTACCTTCAGCGCCCAGCGTCATCTGCATATGGTGGAACTGACCATCCAGGCGCGGCTGCAGAAGATCGTGGCCACCGGGAAGTCCGATTCCCTCGAAGCCTCGCTCCGCCAAGCCATGGCCCATGCGGAACATCAGGCGCTGCGACACCGGGATCGCAAGATCGTGATCAAACGCCTGCCGAAAGAAGAAAAAGTTCTCTCCGCCCCGCCGGTGGCGCGACCCAAGGCTCGCGCCGCACAACCTGAACCGGAAACTGAGGAAGCCGAGCCGCCGCACGCGGCGGCAAAGGCGCGCACCTCCATCGCTGTCCACTCGTTTCCTGCCCAGGCCACGGTTGTCGAACCCCACATCGTCCAAAACGGCGATGCCATGGCGCTCCGGCCCATGACCATCGAGGAGGCTGTCAAAGACGCCGAGTTTCGCGACCGCGACCTGCTGGTCTTTCGCACCGCCGCCGGTGATTTGTACGTGCTCCATCGCCGCCGGGACGGCGAAATGGAGCTGGTGGAAATTCCCTGAACGGCTCAGAGCGGTCGGTCGGGAACCCTTAAACCGTTTTTACCTTCAAGGGTGGCCTTTCACCGGCAAGGACGTTTCCTCGGGGCGAAATATGGCCGACGTTTTTGTCGGAAATCGAAACACGATCAAGACTTTGGTTGCATGCAATACCCCGGTTTAGGGATGGATGCAAAGCGTTCATCCCAGCTAGGATTTTCCTAATTGGGCCACTTCTGCTTGCAACGCCGGCCGTCTGCCGGATGGGCTTCATGTGCAATGGGGAAGGGCGGCAGTTCGCAGCGAGACGATGAGCTTGATTCTTCCCGAAAACGCGGATTCCAGACAGCAACGAGAGGCGCTCGACGTTCTCCCCGTTCTGGTCTTTCTTGAGCGCGACGGCAGCATTGTGTTCGCCAACGCCGAGGCGCGTCAGATGTTGGGTCTTGCCGAGACCGAGTGGGCGCCCCGGCCCATCGAAGACGTTCTTTGGGGACTGCTTCCCAGTACTGCAGAGCCGCAAAACCCGCTGACCGGCATGCGCCAATGCAGCCCGTTCCACGCTATCATTCCCGCCAAAAACGGCCGCCTTTTGCCCGTCGAAGGCGCCTACCGGCTCCTCCAGTCGGACCGCCGCGAGGCCATCGTTGTCGCTCATCCCGGGGGCCGGGAACGCGCGCCCCGTTCGCGGCTCATGGAGGATGTGCTCGCCAGCCTTCCTGAAGCCGTCGCCATCGAACATGGCAACCACGTTTTGTACACCAACCCGGCCTTCACCGAGATGTTCGGCTACACCGCCGAGCAGGCCGTCGGCGGCAGCCTGTGCGAGCTGATCGTGCCCGAAACGCGCCTCAATGAGCACGTCATGCTGGCCAAGGTGGTCGACGAGCAGGGCCGCACCGGGGTCGAGACTGTGCGCATGAACAGCACCGGCGAACTGGTGGACGTCAGCCTCCAAATGGCGCCGCTTCTGGTCGACACAACCAGAATCGGCTACGTCTACACATTTCGCGACATTCGCGAGTACAAGCAGACCGAGGCCAAACTGCAGCACGACGCCATGCACGACGTGCTTACCGGCCTTCCCAACCGCGCCCTGTTCCTCGATCGCCTTTCGCTGGCCCTCAGCCGCAGGGTGCGCCGGCCGGACCACACCTGCGGCATTCTGTATCTCGATCTTGATCGCTTCAAAGAAGTGAACGACGAACTCGGCCACGCGGCTGGCGACTTGGTGCTGAAATCGGTCGCTGACCGCCTGCGCTCCGCGCTGCGCCCCCAGGACTCCGCCGCACGCCTCGGCGGCGATGAGTTCGCGGTGCTGGTTGAGAGCATTCTTGCCGCCGGCGATTTGGAAATCGTCGCCAAACGGGTTCTGCATGAGGTGAAGCGGCCGTTCGAAATCTTCGGCCGGCTCGTTCAATCGGGCGCCAGCATCGGCGCCGCCATCGCCGGGTCCGCGCACACCTCCTGCGACCTGCTCCTCCGCGACGCGGATTTCGCCATGTATCGCGCCAAACAAGCGGGCGGCAGCCGCTGCGAATTCTTCGACAAGCATCTTGAGGTTTGCGTCAGCACGC
>JASHUH010000422.1 GCA_030040115.1 Acidobacteriaceae bacterium
GCGGCTCTACCGGCATTATCGCGATGTGTATTTTGCGTTGGGAAAGCGCGACGGGGGAACACACCCAGAAGGTTCCCGGTTGGGCGCGGTGCTGCCGGAGCTGAGAAAGATTGCGGCGGAAGCGAGGAGGCGCGCTTGGTGAATGGCTTATCGGGCAAAATTCGAAAGTTCGTGAAATACATCCCTCAGGGGCTGAAGCCCCAGCGATTTTGGGGCCCTCCAATGTACGGGCTGCAGCCCGTACCCTTCAATTATGGCCGCTATCCTTCAATCATGCCCGTACCCTTCAATCGCGCCCGTCCCCTTCGGCCAAGCCTGTGCCCTTTCGATCTTGGCCACTATCCGCGCGGCGCTTATGCGGCGCGAATCGGGGCGATCTCGCTCAGCCGCGCTCTGAGGATGGCGCGGCTCACCGGCATTTCATGCAGCAGCAACTCCGCGGCCTGGATCAGCGGATTGCCGTGGAACCAGCGCTGCACTACGTTGCCGCGGAGCAGGTTGGTGACCGCCAGCAGCGACATGCCCAAGTGGTGAGCCATCCACTCCCGCGCCAGAACGGGCCGGCGCGAATGGATATAGTCGGCGGCTTCGTAGAATCCGTATGCGCCCACCCATCCGGCGGCGTCCATGCGGTGCAGGTTCTGAAGCGCCGCCGGGGCGTCAACGCTAAGGGCGAGAAACGAGGAGTAGGGCGAAATCACCGGTCCGGCGGTGGCTTCGAACCACAGGGAAATGCGGGGCACGCCGTAAGCGAAGTAGTGGTAGTCGCCGGATTCGTTGCGGCGCGCGGCGCCGGACTCGGAAATGCCCCAGGGAGTGCCGAGGCCATGGGCAAACGCCTGCTGCACATAGACCGCGGCGTCCTGGGTGCGCGCAATGAGCGTGCCCGGATAGGTGCGCATCCAGAGCGCCGGCATCAGGTATTCGAACATGGTGCCCGACCAGGAAAGCAGCAGGAAGCGGCGGTAGGCGTAGGCGTGGTCGCGGGAGAGCTTATACCAGCTTTGATAGGGCAGATGGCCACGGGCGATGGCGAGGAAAGTGGCGATGCGGGCTTCGGAAGCGATCATGTCGTAGCAGGCGTCGTGAATGTGGGGCGCGCCTTTTTCGTAGCCGATGGAAAGGATTTGGCGGTAGGGGTTGGCGAGGAAGGCGAAGTCGGCGGCCTCGGCCAACTGCTCCGATTCCTCCTGGAGGCTGCGCAAATCCGCCAATAGAGCGCGTAAATTGTCGATGGCCGCCGGGGCCTGAGCGCGCAGCCGCGCAGCCAATTCGGCCAGCTCGGCGTTGTGGGCAAAAGCGGGCTGCGCACGGTCGATGCGCGCCTCGAGCGTCTCGGCGTAACGCAAAGCTTCGCTGATGGAAAGCGCTTCCTCTTTTTGGTCGAGCTCAAATTCGGCCAGCGCGAGCAGGGGTTGGCATTTGAGTTGGCGCCAGGGCAGGTAATCGCGCACCAGGGTGAGCAGGGCGGCCACGCGCCGGCGCGCCTCGCAAAGCAGCCAGGTTTCACGCGATTCGGGATCGGCGGATGCGCACGCCGCCGCCAAAGCGGCCTGCGCCTGGGGCAGCCATTCCACCCACGCAGCGCAGGTTGCCGACTGGCGCGGCGGCGTGAGACGGGCGAGCGGCGCGGGCAGCTTGCCGGGCTTGGACAGCAGGCGCCAGTGGGTGCGCAGACCGGAGAAAAGCTGCGGCGCGAGCAGGGGCTTGCGCGCCATTTCGCGGGCGCCGGCGTTCAAGGTGTAAAGGGAGGCCACCAGGTTGCCGCTGTCCACCGAGGAAACGAAGGGCGTGGGGCCCAGCGGCTGCAGCGTTTCCGTGTCGTACCAGTTCCAAAGGTGGCCGCGATGCTTTTCGAGGCGGGCAATGGTGGCCAGCGTAGCGCGATTCAGGTGGGCCATCTCGGGCGCGGTGAGGAAGCCCAGTTCGCAGGCGGCTTGGCGCGCATTCAAAAGCAGGCCGATATTCGTGGGCGAGACGCGGGACGCTTCACGATAGCCGTCTTCGTCCACGTTGTCGGGGATGAGGAAATTGTGGCGCTCCCCGCCGAACTCGGCGAAATAGCGCCAGATGCGCAAGGCGTGCGCGCACAAAAAGTCTTTGTCGTGGGGAGCGATGTGGTTGTGGTTGCGCGGCTGCCGGTTGAGCCAGAGGGTGACGGGATTGGCGAAGGCCCAGAGGGAAAGGATGGGTAGAGCGAAGAAGATCGCGTCGCTGGTGCGGGCGAGGAACCAGATGACCAAGCCGAGCGCCACGACGATCATGGGCATGATGGCCAGATAGCGATCGACGGGAGTGCTGCTGGCGCGCTGGGCTTCAGACTGCGCCGCCGTCTCCCACTGCAGCAGCCGCTCGCCGGTGATGAACCGCCGTACCAGCGAGCGCACGATGGCGTCGATGGCGAGCAGCGTCTGGTGCGGAAGCAGGATGAGATGCAGCAACGTGATCAGAAGTGCGTGACCGAAGCCGGAGAAAGCCTCGGCGCCGCCTCCCTTTTGCCCGCTGGCGATCACGCGGCCCAAGGCGAAAGCAAATTGCAGCACGGTGGGGAAGAACAGCAGCAGCAGGGGAGCGATGGTCCAGAACAAGGGGCCGCCGGGCAATCCCAGCCAGCCGGCGATGAAAAGAATGAAGAGCGCGGGATCGATGAGAGAGCGGCGCAGGTTATCGACGATCTTCCACCGCGAGATATCGGAAATGGGGTTGCGGCCCCAGCGGCCCGACTCATCGGGCACGCGGGAGAAGATCCATTGCAGGATCTGCCAGTCGCCGCGCACCCAGCGATGGAGTCGGCGGCTATAGGCGCTGTAGTGGGAGGGATAATCGTCCACCACTTCGATGTCGGTGGCGAGGCCAGCGCGGGCGTAGGCGCCCTCGATCAGATCGTGACTGAGCAGGGAATTGCGCGGGAAGCGGCTGTTGAGCACGGCGTGCAGGGTGGCGAC
>JASHUH010000423.1 GCA_030040115.1 Acidobacteriaceae bacterium
GAGGATGACTGCTTTCACGTCACCATGGCTGTTCGCGAAGCGGCCCTGAACGCCGTGCTTCACGGCAACGATTACGATCCCGCCAAATACATCGACGTGAGCATGGAGAACACGGGAACGGAGCTGGTGTTCGTGATCGCCGACCAGGGTAAGGGCCTCGATCCGGCGACCCTTCCCGATCCGCTCGCGCCCGAAAACCTGTTGCGCGGCGCCGGCCGCGGCATCTTCCTGATCCGCTCCTTCATGGATGAGGTGCGCTTTCGAGAACTGCATCCGGGGACCGAGTTGACGCTGATCAAACATCTGGCGCCGGAGAAAAAACCCTAATGGGGCGACAATCGGAACGCGTTGAGGCTGACTGTTCCTAACTGGCAGCGGCGTGCCCGAGTTTTCCGCAAGCCCGGTCTTCTTAGAGGTGCTATAACGGAAATACCAAAAAAGGAGGGATTTTCCGTGGCACTGGTTATTGCTTCCCGTGACGTAGATGGCGTTACCGTTCTGGACCTGAGCGGGCGGATTACACTGGGCGAAGGCAGCGTGCAATCGCGCGACGCGGTTCGCGAACTGATCGGCAGGGGCCAGAAGAACATTTTACTCAACCTGGGAGAGGTGAACTATATCGATAGTTCGGGGTTAGGCGAACTGGTGAGCGCCTACACCACGGCGAAAAACCAGGGCGCCAGTCTCAAACTCCTCAACCTGACCAAGAAGGTGAAGGATGTGCTGCAGCTCACGAAACTGTACACCGTGTTTGACATTTACGACGACGAGGCCACTGCCATCAGTTCGTACAAATAACTCCGGTCGCTCGAGCGCCGGCGCTCCATTCGAGAAAAGGCCATTCCGCTGGGGCGGAATGGCCTTTTCTGCGTCATCGCGCCGTTGCGGCTCGTGCATTAGAACTTGACCGCCGGAACGTTTGCCGCGGCCGCGCTGGATTCGAAGTAGGCGTTATTCACCTGGTATCCCGCCATTCCCGCCCAAACGCTGTTGGGAAACTGCCGGACAAAGGTGTTGTAGTCGCGCAGCGAGTCATTGTAGCGGCGGCGCGCCACACTGATGCGATTTTCCGTTCCCGCCAACTCGTCCTGCAAGCGCATGAACTGGTCGCTCGAACGCAGTTGCGGATAATTCTCAGTGAGCATCAACAAGCGGCCCAAGGCGCCGTCAAGCTGGTTATTGGCGGCGATTTTGGCCGCCGGCCCTTGCGCGTTCAGCATCCCGGCGCGGGCGTTGGCGATATCGCCAAACACGGTGCTCTCTTCTTTCGTGAATCCCTTCACCGTCTCCACCAGGTTGGGAATGAGGTCGGCGCGGCGTTGCAACTGCACGTCCACCTCCGACCACGCGGCTTTCACGTCTTGATCCTTGGCCACCATCTGATTGCGGGCGCTGACATAACTGCCGAAGACCAGGACTCCGGCAAAGCCCAAAACGGCTACGACTCCGATAAGAATTGCCACTCCACGATTCATTCTGTGCTCGTTCTCCTCGAGCCTCCGCTGGGGGAGGCTCTTTCCTGCCCATACCCCTGAGCTTTGGGAATTCAGCTTTCAATCTACGGCAAGTTACCAGCTTCCTCCGGCTCCTCCGCCGCCGGTGGCGCCTCCGCCGAAGCCGCCGAACCCCCCGCCACTGTCGCCGCCGCCAAACCCACCGCCGCCCATCCAGGGTCCGCCCATGGGTCCACCCATCCAAGGCCCGCCGCCCCAGCCGCCGAAGAACAATCCCCAGCCGAAGAGCATACGCAACAGCGAGAAACCTCCGAAGAAAACCAGCACCAGGATGAGCAGGATCAGCTTGCCCAGAGGCGAACCGCGGGGCGCCGGCCGCGCGGCATGGGGAGCGGGATCATTCAAATTCAGCGCGATGTGGGCGTCATCTGCGATGACTTGGGCAATTTCGCCCACGGCGAGGGTCACCGCGCCGTCAAAATCGCTGGTCCGCAGGTCGGGAACCATCGCGCGTCCGATGTCGCCCACTTTGCCGTCGGGCAAAATGCCTTCCAGACCGTAGCCGGTTTCGATAAAGCGCTGGTGATCGTCGACGGCGAGCAGCACCAGGATGCCCCTGTCCGTGGCCTTCGATCCGATCTTGTATCGCTCATACAGGCGGGTGGCGTAATCGGCGGCGGCGTCGCCGTCCAGCGAGTGCACCGTCACCACGGCAATCTGGGCGCTGGCTTTGGAGTGGTCCACTTCGGAGCAGATGCCGTCCACGCGCGCAATCGCCTCCGGCGACAGCACGTGGGCAAAATCACTCACATAATCGGTAGGTTGGGGCAGGCTGTTCACCTGTTCGGCGCGGGCGAGGCTGGCAACGCCCAGCAGCCCGGTCACGAGCAGGACAATCCCCCCACCGGCCATCCTCCGGCCGGCCTTCCAAACGCGACAAGCGCCTTTCATCTCTCTCCATTGTACGCGGGCGATGGATGAGCGGTTCCCGCGACCGCCACGCCCTACACTGAAGAAGAAATGAGCGAAACCCACCTCCCTTTACCCCCCATCGCCCGCAAGCAACACACTGAAACCCATTTGCACGGCGCCGTGCTCGCCGACGACTACGCCTGGCTGCGCAACAAGGAGGACGCCGAAGTCACCGCCTATCTTGAAGCCGAAAACGCCTACGCGGAGGCGGTGATGGCCCCGCTCGCCGGCCTGCGCGACGGGCTTTACAACGAGATGCTCAGTCACATCAAGCAGACCGACGTCTCGGTTCCCTATCGCGACGGCGCGTACTGGTACTACACGCGCACCGAGGAGGGCCTGCAATACGGAGTTTTCTGCCGCAAACCCGACGGAGTGGAGGCGCCCGGCGCGGATGCGGCGGAAGAAGTCCTGCTCGACGGCAATCGGCTTGCGCAAGGCCACGCATTCTTCTCGATCGGCGACACCGACATCACCGACGACGCCCGCTGGCTGGCCTACACGACCGACACCAAGGGCTTTCGCCAGTACACGCTGCGCATCAAGGATCTGGCCACCGGCGAAACGCTCGCGGGCGAAGTCGAGCGCGCAGGCTCCGTCTGCTGGGCCGCGGACCATCGCACCCTCTTTTACACCGTCGAGGACGAGCAACAAAAGCGGCAATTCCAGCTTTGGCGGCACGTGCTGGGCGCGCCTTTTGCCCAGGATGAGCTGGTTTACCAGGATGACGACGAGCGCTTCAACGTGGCCATCGGCCGAACGCGCGACGGCAAATTCCTGGTGCTCCAATCGGCCAGCCACACCACCACCGAATGCCATGTTTTACCCGCGGATCAGCCAGACGGCGAATTCTCCGTCATTGTCCCGCGCGCGGACGAGCACGAGTACACAGTGGATCATCGCAACGACTGCTGGTTTATCCGCACCAATGACCGAGGCCGCAATTTCCGCCTGGTCACCGCCCCACTCGCTACTCCCGGCCGCGAGCACTGGACCGAGCTGATTGCGCACCGCGACGCCGTGATGCTCGAGGAGGTGGATCTGTTCGCCGGCTTCTTTATCGCCTGTGAGCGCGAAGACGGCCTGCCCCGTTTGCGCCTGTGGTCCTTTGTGGATGAGACCGCCAAAGCCGCGCCCGCCGCGGAAATCGCCTTCCCCGAGCCGGCGTATAGCGCTCATCCGCACATCAATCGCATCTTCGCGACCACCACCTTCCGCTATGCGTACCAATCGCTGGTCACGCCCAGCTCCGTCTACGAGTACGACATCGGCGCCGGCGCATCCACGTTGCTCAAGCAGCTTGAGATTCCCGGCGGCTTCGATCGCACGCAGTACGCGAGCGAACGCGTCCACGCCACCGCGCCTGACGGCGTGGCCGTCCCCATCTCCATCGTCTACCGCAAGGACAAACGCGAAGCCGGACGCAATCCCCTCTACGTGTACGGCTACGGCTCCTATGGCTACTCCCTGCCGCTGGGTTTTAACTCCAACCGCCTCAGCCTGCTCGATCGCGGCGTGGTCATGGCCTACGCGCACATCCGCGGCGGCGGCGACCTGGGCAAACCGTGGCACGACGCCGGCAAGATGCTCTTGAAGCGCAACACCTTCACTGACTTCATTGCCGCCGTGGAGCATCTAATCGCCCAGGGATACGGCGACCCCAAGCGCGTCGCCATTGAAGGCGGGTCGGCCGGAGGGTTATTGATGGGCGCGGCGGCCAACATGCGGCCGGATCTGTTGCGCGCCGTGGTCGCGCACGTGCCCTTTGTGGATGTGATGAACACCATGCTGGACGCTTCGCTGCCGCTGACCGTGCCGGAGTACGAAGAATGGGGCGATCCCAACCGGGAAGAATATTTTTGCGCCATGTTGAGTTACTCGCCCTACGACAATCTGCGCGCGGCGGCTTATCCGGCCATGCTGGTGAAGACCTCATTGCACGACAGCCAGGTGATGTACTGGGAGCCGGCGAAATACGTGGCCAAGCTGCGCACCCTCAAGACGGATGCGAACCCGCTCTTGCTGGTGACCAACATGCAGGCCGGACACGGCGGGGCCAGCGGCCGCTACGACTACTTGAAGGAAATCGCGCTGGACTACGCGTTCCTGCTGCGCGAGTTGGGAATTGTGTGTTAGAGTTGAGGCAAAGTCACTCCATAGTGGTTCGAAATGCGAAAAGCAGAATTGTCGCTTGCATTGCTCTTGCTAAGCGCAGGATCGGCTTTGGCACAACAGAACTTGCCCCCTTCGGCTGAGAGCGGAAATTTAGGCGCCAAGATACATTCGCCCGTTCGGGATAAGGATGGCGTTTATCGAACAGGCCCCGGCATTGTATCGCCAACGCTTGTGACCGCCGTATCGGTCGATACCTCAGCCTCAATAAAGACTTGCACACCTTCGGTGACCGTGGTCTCCGCAGTGACCGGCGCAGATGGAATCGCCAAGGTTCGTGACGTGTACCTTCCTCGCCACAGTAGCTGCGAAACTCTCGGAGTGGCAGCGGTCGAACAATCTCGCTTTCAACCGGGAACATTGAACGGTGCACCGGTTCCGATTCTGGTCTGTGTCGGAGTGCCTTTCCTTCCGCATATCAAGGCACCCATTCCAGCGCTCCAACCCTGTCCCGAGGGTTTTGGGACGGTGCCTAGCGAGGAAATCGCCAGCTTGGGCCACCCACCTGCTGGAATGAAGCCGCCTGTTCCGCTCAACGAGGTTGAAGCAGAGTATTCCGACGAGGCGGGAAGGAAAAAATTCAAGGAATTGTACTTGTCTCGGCCATTATTAACGCCGAAGGACTACCTACCGACGTTCGCGTCGTGAAATCGCTAGGCTACGGGCTGGACGAGAAAGCAGTCTTCGCCGTCGAGCAGTGCCGTTTTCAGCCTGCGACGCTTGATGGCAAACCTATCGCTGTCCAAGTCACAGTTGAAGTGAACTTTAGGATCCGCAAGAGGCACTTATTCTAGAAGCGGCCGGCTGGCCTGACATCCCTTTCGCAGCCTTATCGCTGAAAGGATGGGAGTCTGCGAATCTCGAACGTGACGCCAGAAAATGAATCCGGCGCTTTACCTACGCGTCGTTGAGCTCCGCCAGCGTTTTCTCCAGGCTGGCAGGGTCCTCCACGTTTAGCGCCTTCAGCCCGGGATCGATCTGCTTGAGCAGACCGCAAAGCACCTTTCCCGGGCCAACCTCGACAAACGCCTCGGCGTCGGCGGCTTTCAGCGCCCCTACGCAATCCACCCAGCGCACCGCGCCGGTCACCTGGTGGATGAGCGCATCGCGCGCGCCCTCGGCAGTGGTCACCAATTGTCCGGTGACGTTGGCGGCCACCGGAATTCGCGGATCGCTCATCGCCAATCTGCCCAACACCCGCGCCACTTCTTCCTGCGCCGGTTGCATCAGCGCGCAATGGAAGGGTGCGCTCACGGGGAGCATAACCGCGCGGCGCGCGCCTTTGGCCTTGCAGATCGCCGCAGCCTTTTCGACGGCCGCGGCCGAACCCGAGATCACGGTTTGAGCCGGTGAATTCAAGTTCGCCGCCTGCACCGTCTGGCCGGTCTCGCGTGCGGCTTCTGCGCAGGCCTCGGCTACTTGCGCCGCATCGAGAGCCAGAACCGCAGCCATGGCGCCCCGGCCTGCCGGAACCGCCCGCTGCATGGCCCTCCCGCGCGCCTTCACTGCGCGCACCGCATCGGCAAAGGCAAGCGTGCCCGCCGCCACGTGCGCCGACCACTCACCCAGGGAATGTCCTGCGGCGAGCGCCGGCTCAAGACCCTGCTCGCTCAAAACCCGCGCCGCGGCCACGCTCACCGCAAGGATTGCAGGCTGCGTGTTCTCGGTCAGCCGCAGATCGTCCTCCGGCCCTTCAAAACAAAGCCGGGAGAGCGCGAATCCGAGCGCCGCGTCGGCCTCGGCGAAGGTTTGCGCCGCCACCGGAAATCGTTCGGCCAGCTCGCGCCCCATGCCAACCGCCTGCGAGCCCTGTCCCGGAAAGAGAAAAGCAATTTTGCCGTTCATTCCAAAAGGGATTGTAGTTGATCGCCTCCCGACCTCGGCGCCGGGTTCAAGCCGCGCCCGATTTCCGCGCAAAAATGTAGGCGCGGCGGCTCTGGTGCTCCACTTCCGGCGCGTAGGGCTCCCGTTCGATCACTTCTTCGATTCCGAATCCCGCCTGGCGCAGAAGCGGTTCGATCGCCGCCGGCCGGTAGCAAAAAAATTCCATGGCGATGGGCTTGCCCCAGAGTTCCGGCGGACAGACAATCGCGTCTCCAACATGGAAGGCTAAGAGGAGCAATCCACCAGGCATGAGCACGCGCGCCATTTCGCTGAAGGCGGCCGGCAGCCATTCCGGAGGAAGGTTCACGATGGAATAGAAGGCCACCACACCGGCCAGCGATCCGCCGGGCAAATCCAAAGCCAGCATGTTGGCTTCGTAAAACGGGATTGAAGGATTCAGCCGCCGCGCCTGTTCGAGCATGCGCGGGGAAAGATCGACGCCGAAAACCGTAGCCCCCGCGTCGCGAAGGAAGCGCGCCACGTGGCCGGGACCGCAGCCCAGGTCGCACACAGCGCCGCGCCGGCCTACCGCGGCCGCACAGCGAAGCAGGAGCTCACGATCGAGAGGTTTGCCGTCGAGTTCATTCGCCAGCCGAGCCGTATACTCATCCGCGATGCGATCGTAGTCCGCGCGCACCGCGGCCAGCCGCTCTTCATCCTCGGCAGCCTGCACTTCAATTCCACCGCTTCTTGTCGTCGGCGTCTTCATCGATCAGGCGGCCCTGACCGTCGAATTTAACGGTTCGCCCCTGCGAACGCATGTACACCTCGAACTTGCGCGCCGCGCGCCGCCTTTTCCAGCGGTAATAGCGGTTGCGCAGTCCATACCAGCTTTCGCTCATCGCGAACGAAACTCCGCGCCGCGGTGCCAGGCGCACAAAGAACAGCCCGGCCAGCGCGCCGCCTATTTGGGCAAAGGCGTAGAGCTTTTCCTGGCTGAACATCATGGCGATGGCGATCAGGCCGTAAATGATGGCCAGGTAACGCGCCTTGATGCCGATGACGAAAAACATCAGGAATTCCACGTCGCCGTAGAGCACCCCGATGGCCACAAGCAGGCCGAAAATGCCGCCGAAACAGCCGTAGAGCGGCGTCGGCAGCAGCGCCAGCCCAAAGGTGGCGCTTACCGCGTAAATCGCCAACGCCGCCACGGCTGTTCCCAGCACCGAAACCGCATACAGCCCCATCACCCAGTTGGCGTTGTGATAGCTTTCGAGAAATCCCGCCAAAAACCAGAGCGACAGCAGCTCGAAGAGGGTCCCGATCAGCCCTACATGGATGAAGCTGTAGGTAATCGGCTGCCACAGGGCGCCGTGGAGAAAATTGTAAGGGTCGAACATCATCAGGCTGGCGAAATAGCTGGTGCTGGCGGAGGACGCCAGGCTCGCCATGGCCAGCAAAAAATATGTGCCCAGATTGATGAGAATAAGCTGGCGCGTAGCGCCCGTGAAATCGGGGAAAGCAAATGGGCTGGAGCCAATTCTGCGCATCGTAAACAACAGGTTATACGTTTCTGCGGGCGCGTGTCATGGGAGCCTTGGGATGGCTCACGGCGCCACTGCCAGGCTGCGATGGCCGGCCGCGTCCACGGCGCGCACCGCAAAGAAGACATTATCTTTAGAGATAGGCAGGGTGACGGTGAAGCGTCCCCGGCCAGCTTCCGGCCTCACCACGTGGACAAACTCCCAATCGGGCGCGGTGGTGGGTCGCCACAGGACCTCGTAATGCACGTTCGGCCCGGCGTCCACCGGCGGATCCCAACCCAGCGTGGTCCCGTTTTCGAGGTTGCGGGCGTCGATGACCACGTTGCCCGGTTCACCGGGCGCGGAAGCCAGCGTGGCCAGCGTCGCCGCGTTTAACCGGGCCACACGGGCCACGTAGTTGAAATCGACGAAGCGCGGCAGATCGCCGAGAATCGGCTGCTGGGAGCCGGGCGGCGGAAAAACCACGTCCTGGTGCTGGTGGTTAAAGTCCTCGCGCCACTCCGTAAACCGCACTGCCGCAAACCCCTCCTTATTAAAGGAAATTTGATCGCCGCCTCGCAGATAGCGGTCGGGCCGGAAAACGAGGAAGGCCAAGAACGGCGCTGCGCTCGCCGGCGGAAAATAGATGCGCGCCGTGTCGGCCACAGCGCGCGCCAGTTCGCGGCTGGGCGAGTCGCTGAGCTCGCCCAGCGCCAGCAGGCGGCGCATCTGCTCCGGGGTCGCCGTTGTCGGAACTCCTTCGGAAAAAACGCGCGCGCGGTCCTTGAGCTGGAGCGCATCGCCGGGGGTGGTGTTGCCGCCCACGATATCGTTGTTGAGCACCGCCTCCAGTTGCCAGCCCTGTTCCCGCGCCAGGTGGGCTAAATGCGCCGAACCCACCAGCCCCTGCTCTTCGCCGGCCACGGCGGCAAAGACCACAGAAGCGGGAAGATGGAGTTTCGTCAGCGCCCGTGCGCATTCCAGCGAAACGGCCACCCCGGAGGCGTCGTCGTTGGCGCCCGGAGCCGGACCGGAAGTGTCCGCCCAGTTGGAAAAAACATTCGAATTAATGGAATCGTAATGCCCGGTCACCAGCACCATGCGCTTGGCCTGGGCGGGGTCGGCGCCGCGCAAAACCGCGTAAATGTTCGTGATCCGTGTGAGGTGCGGAATGCGGTGACCCCATGAGGCCCCGCTCGCCGGGTCGGCGATAAACACATCGCGCTTTACTTCCAGGCAGCCGCCGCATTCCCGGCTGATCTCCTCGAACTGCGCTTCAATCCAATCGGCCGCCGCGTTGATGCCCTGGCCCGGCGGCAAATCCGGCTCCATGCTGGAAAGTGTGTTGCGCGCACCAAACCTTACCAGGGTGTTGATCGTCTGTTCTATGCGTGCGGGCTGAATGCTCCGGAGAGCCTTTGCAATCGCGGGGTCGGGGGGTGGCGCGAAGACGTGCTGAGCGCCGCGGGCAAAGTCCGGCGGTTCCGGCGCGGGCCGGGTTTGGCCGTGAACGGCCGCGCCCAGCGCCAGCCAGCCCATCAGCGCGCGTAAAGGAAAGTTCATGCGTATCGCTCCGCTTTTTCGTGAGTTTTGCCGGTTTGAGGGCGCTTGACCTGTGGCCGGGTTGTCCCTAAAACTAGAGCGAGACCAACGCAATCGCGCCGTGAAATTCGGGCTGTTCCGTGGCTTTAAGCTCCTCAAAACAAGCCCCGGATAGAGGCGAGGCGCATGGCGATTGGCATTGATCCTGCAATTTTGTACTGAAGCGATCATAAATCCCGCAATGCGAAATTTCCTGGAACGAGAGGAGGCTGCCATGCCGAGCTGCCCTGAATGCGAGAACGAATTGGATATCGAAATGGACGAAGTGGAAGAAGGTGACGTGGTTGCCTGCGATGAATGTGGCTCGGAGTTCGAGGTGGTCGGCGTGGAGCCGCTCGAGCTGGCCCGCGTGGAGGATGAGTTGGAG